>JBEKVG010000236.1:0-5080 GCA_049514195.1 Anaerolineales bacterium
GGTTGCAGCGGTTGTCGTCTCTACGCTGTACCCAACCCAGGACCAAGCTACGACTACTCCGGCGGTTGTGACACAGGCGGGGATTCAGACCGTAACTCCGCTGCCGTCAGTCAAAAAGCCCGCCACCAATTCGGGTAGTCTCATCACGATCCTTAAATTTGTCCTGGCTTGCCTGGTCATCGCAGTGGTTCTGGTAGGTCTGGCAATATTCTTTATTATCCGGCGCCAAAACAGGAGGGGAAAATGAAACCGACCAAGAAATTGTTCTCCTGCCTGCTGGTCATGCTGTTCCTTCTGCAAGCCTGCCAGGTTTCAGGTACCGGCACCCCGGCTGCATTGAACAGTTCCACTGCCTCTCCGAATGGACTGAATGCTTCCACTGCGACGACAGAGACGGATCCGTTCACCTACGTCAGCCAGGAAAACGGCCTGCGTGTCCATTATCCGCAAGGTTGGACAACACAGTCGCCCGCCCAGGGTGACCAGTCCCTGGTTGTCTTTGTCAGCCCGGATCAGAGCATCCAATCCGAACTGTTCGTCTCCCCAGCTCAATCAGGTGATACGGCCGAATCTGTCACCAGCCAAAATGCAGACAGCGCCCTGCAGGGGTTGCAAAATATCACCATCGTGAGTGATGCGGCCCTGCCGCGCAGCGATAGCGCGTCTGCCTGGAGCCGGGTGGTGACGGCTTCCAGTAACAGTACTGAGCTGAAAATCAACCTTACCACGCTCATCTACGGGACGCGCGAATATTTCCTGATGACATATGGAGCCGTATCAAACTACGACGCCAATGCCCGTGATCTGAATGCTCTGCTGAATGGGATTAGCTTTGAGGCGCCTGTCGTGAACGGCGTGAACCGCAACCAGGCGCTTTTCCTGACGGGTGGGGAAAGCACCAATTCGCGCGATTACGACCCAGCCACCGAACACGATTCTGGCGATAAACGCATCTACAGTGGACTGGTCTCCTTTGAGACTAACCTGAACTTGACCCCCGACCTGGCTGAATCCTGGGATATTTCAGCGGACGGTACCATTTACACCTTCCACTTGCGCACGAATGCCAAATTCCAGGATGGCCGACCCGTGGTGGCCCAGGACTTGATCTACTCCTGGGAACGCGCTGCCAATCCTGCCACTCAGTCTGATACCATCCTGACCTACCTGGGTGACATTGTGGGGGTGGCGGAAATGCACAGCGGCAAAGCACAGCATATTTCCGGTTTGAAGGCGCTCGATGATCATACCCTTCAGGTCACGATCGATGCAGCCAAGCCTTACTTCCTGTTCAAATTGACCATGCCGGTTGCATTTGTGCTGGATAAGAAAAACGTTGAATCCGGCTCGGATTGGTATCGCACACCGAACGGCACCGGTCCTTACAAATTGACCCGCTGGGACAGCTTTAAGTTGATGGTGTATGACGCCAATCCCTATTACTACCTTGGCACGCCATCCATTCCCCAAATCGTCGTGGAATTGTATACAGGGGTTGGCATCAATCTGTACGAATCGGGTGAGATCGATATGACCAGTGTAGATTCTTCTGATGTGCCACGCGTGCTTGACCCGGCCGATCCATTGCATGCCGATTTGCACAGCGGCGTGAGTCTGTGCACCGATTACGTTGTTTTCGATGTAACTAAGCCGCCCTTTGATGATGTCAAGGTGCGCCAGGCTTTCAGTATGGCTTTTGACCGACAGAAGTTCATCGACGTGGTCGATAACGGCGTCGGCATCCCGGCCAAGGGTCTCTACCCGCCGGCTTTACCCGGCTACAGCCCGAATCTACAGGGCCTGTCTTATAACCCCCAACAGGCACGCCAACTCCTGGCACAGTCCAAATACGGCGGTCCGCAGGGACTGCCAGCCATCGTCTATACTGCCGAGGGATTTGGCAACACCGCCGGGGCAGACGTGGCGGCCATGGCTCAGATGTGGGAGCAGAACCTCGGTGTGAAGATCACCATCGAGAACCTCGAACCTGACAAATATTTGGACATGCTCTACTCCGGCCAGCACGGGCAAATTTTCTCAGGTGGCTGGTGTGCCGATTACCCCGACCCGGAGAACTTTGCCGATGTTCTCTTCCATACCGGTGCGCAGCAAAATATTGGCAAATACAGCAACCCGGCCTTAGATGCTATCCTCGACCAGGCACGTATTGAGCAGGATGTACCCAAACGCATCCAGCTCTACCAACAGGCCGAACAGATGATCGTCCAGGACGCCCCGGTACTGTTCATCTCGCACGATGTCTCCTACATGTTGGTCAAGCCGTATGTGAAAGGATATGTGCTTACGCCAATTGACATTCCACTCGAACGCTATTTGCGGTTGCAGCATTAAGCAATGCGACGGTCACCTTGGCCCCCTTGGGGTGCTTCGCGAAGGTGACCGTCACGTCATTAAGGCCGCGCCTCGGCCAGGAATTCCACCCTCGTAATTTCTGGCCCCACGCTGGATATCGGGAGATTGAATGAGACGGGCGCATTTGCTGTCAGGGCAGAGGCAGATTCCCAGCGTCGTACTCCGACCACGTCCCCGTCTTTATCATAAGCGGTCGCCAGGACCCAAAGCGTGTTTGCCGTGCCTTTACCGGACAGCAGAACCAGACCGTTGAGATTGGCTGTCCGCCCGGAAGCATCCAGACTAACCAGGGTATTCTCCAGCCTGACCGGCAGGTAACGGGTGTCGCCCGGCAGGAGACGGGTGGCCGTCAACACTTGAACGCGCACACGGACATCCGCTTGCGCTGGCGGCGTGAAATGGGCGACGAGCGGCATGGATGCTCCTGGCGGAAGAATATCAAGCAGCCCATAAGCGATCTGGTTGGCAAATTCCTGCCCGCTCGAATCCGATAGGGCGAACTGTGCAGAAAGGTTTTCGAGCGTCTCTGCGTAACTATTCTGCACCAGGGCGAAGCACCACAGTCCGCCGGTTGTTTCTGGCCAGCAGCGTGCCTGCTGTACCGGGAGGGCGGCGGGTGTAGGCGTCGGCTCACCGGCAACATGATTGCCGGCTGGAATAACCAGCTTTGTCCCAACTGAAAGCGCCGCCGGCGAAATACCCGGATTGGCCGCCTGCAAAGCCTCCAGCGAGACGCCGGTGCGTTGGGCAATACTGCTCAGGGTGTCGCCCTGTACGACTGTGTATGTAAACGTAGTGGGAGTGGGTAATAGGATGCCTGTCAGGGCGGGAAGGATGGTAAATGTCCGGGTGGCTACCATGGTCTGGTAGGGCACGGCTGTCCCCAGGGGCGGGGTTGCCTCGATCTTCTGCCCACAGCCAGCTAAGCTTGAAATGAGAAATAGAAAAGCCAGGCATCTGCGCATGGGGAAATTATAAAAGAAGTCCGGTCCTTTGAAGACCGGACTTCTGCGTTACGCTTTACGATTTAGCCGTGGCAGTTGGGGTCGGTGTGGGAGTTGGGGTCAGCGTGGGAGTTGATGCTTTTGTTGGTACCGGCGTGACTAGATTGATCGGTACGAGGATCTTCTCTCCTGGGTAGAGAACCGAAGTCGCACCATTTTTCATAACAGTCTGGTTGGCAGCTACGATCGCGTCTGACGTGCTGTTAAGTTTGTAGGCGATAGCGGCCAGGCTGTCACCCGGCATAACCAAGTAGGTAATGCGCGAGCCGGGAGCCAAACCGGTTGGAAGAGGCGTGTTTGTCGGTATTGGATAATTTGGTGGAGGCAGCTTGATCGTCTGTCCGACGGTGATAAAGCCGGTGGCGGGGTCAATGGTTGGGTTGAGGATATAGATCAGGATCAGCCCATTGTCGCCCAGATTCTTGGCTTTGACAATCGACGTAAGGTTGTCGCCTTCCTGTATCACATAATCATAAATACTGGATGGCGTGGCAGTCGACGTTATTGTCGGAGTGGATGTCATGGTGGACGTGTCGGTCTGCGTAGGGGTATCAGTTGGTATGGGCGTCATGGTCGGTGTGGGAGTCTTGGTCGCGAGGAGCTTTGCCAGGCCACCTCCATGCAGGGATGTAAAGACAATAATGATCCCGACAAGTACCAACAGAATCGCCAAACCGCCGAGGAGCAATGGCATGAATCGATTTCGGCGCTTGCGGTAGGACTCGATAGTATCATTAACACTCATAGGTCTACCCATCCGTTTCTATAAAAGAAAAGGTGCATCGAAAAATCTCCTCGATGCGAGTCAATGTTCTTATTCTACCTGAACTTACCAGATTCTGCGAGTGTAAATATATGCGTATAGTTAACTTACATTTCTTCTATTTTTTAAGATGGCTTTTGAGGAACATACCGGTATACGAGGACGGAGCTGCCAGGATTTGTTCAGGTGTCCCCTCGGCGACGAGTTCCCCTCCCCGGTCACCGCCTTCGGGACCCAGGTCAATGATCCAGTCAGCAACTTTGATGATCTCCAGGTTGTGTTCAATGATGAGCACGGAATTGCCTGCATCCACCAGACGTTGCAGCACCTCGATCAATTTGTGCACATCCGCGGCGTGTAAACCGACCGAGGGTTCATCGAGCACATACAGGGTCCGGCCTGTTGCCCGGCGGGAAAGTTCCTTGGCCAGTTTGACGCGCTGGGCTTCGCCGCCCGAAAGAGTATTGCCGGGCTGTCCAATCTTGATGTAACCCAGGCCGACTTCCTGGAGAAGGGCGAGCTTGTTCAGCATGTGAGGAAAAGCAGAAAATATCTTCAGTGCCTGGGCTACGGTCATGGCAAGCACATCTGCAATGCTATGACCCTTGAAGTGGACTTGCAGAGTTTCGCGGTTGAAACGGCTGCCGTGACACACATCACACAGGACGTAAATATCCGGCAGGAATTGCATTTCGATGCGCAGCTCGCCCTGGCCTTGGCAGGCTTCACAACGCCCGCCATGAACGTTGAAAGAGAAGCGGCCTGGTTTGTATCCGCGCACTTTGCTCTCCGGCAATTCGGCGAAAAGTTTGCGGATCTCCTCGAACAGGCTGGTGTAGGTGGCAGGATTGGAACGCGGTGTGCGCCCAATGGGCGACTGGTCAATGTTGACGATTTTATCGAGGTGCTCCAGACCATCAATGCGCGTGTAATCACCAGG
>JBEKVG010000237.1:0-5068 GCA_049514195.1 Anaerolineales bacterium
CTTATCCAGACCGTAAGCCAGTGAGGAAGCGGTTGGTTCGTTGATGATGCGCAATACATCCAGACCAGCGATCTTTCCGGCATCTTTGGTGGCATTGCGCTGGGCATCGTTGAAATAGGCCGGGACGGTAATGACGGCCTGAGTCACCGTTTCACCGAGATAGGCTTCGGCATCCCGCTTGATCTTAGCCAGGATCATGGCCGAGATTTCCGGCGGGGAATATTCCTTGTCATCCAATCTGACGCGTACATCGCCATTTTCAGCCGGCAGGGCTGTATAGGGGATGCGCGGCAGGGTGCGCTGCACTTCCGGGTCTTCGTACTTACGGCCCATGAAGCGCTTAATGGAAAAAATGGTGTTCCTGGAATTAACAATGGCCTGGTTGCGCGCCACCCGTCCCACCAGACGCTCGTGATTCTTGTTGATCGCCACCACGGATGGCACCAGCCGCTCCCCTTCCGAGGAGGAGATCACAACCGGTTCGGCACCCTGCATGACTGCACCAACGGAGTTGGTCGTCCCCAAGTCGATTCCGATAATTTTCGACATGCTTGCTCCTGCTTCAAAAACAGATTCCAGTATTCCTGTTTCCCCATGTACCTAACACGGGGACACTTGACACGGGATCACTGGGCAACTCTCACCATCGCCGGGCGGATGACATGCTCACCAAGCATATACCCGTTCTGAATAACCTCCAGAACTGTCCCGCTCTCCACACCCTCGGCGGGTTCCTGCAAGATGGCCTCGTGGAAATTCGGGTCAAACTTCTGTCCCTCAGCCTCGATCCGCTTGAGGCCTTCCGCCTCCAGAATGGCCTGCAATTTCCGGCAGATCAATTCGATGCCATCTGCCCAGGCCAGATTCGCCGGACGCGATTCCATAGCGCGCTCCATGTCATCCAGGACAGGCAGGTAGCGTTTAATAATGCTGCCGACGGCAAGCCGGTAGGTCCCGGCTTTTTCTGCTTCGACCCGGCGCTTGTAGTTTTGAAAATCAGCCACAGAACGCTGCCAGCCGTCCTTGTATTCGGCAATCTGGGCTTGCGCTTCGGTCAATTGTTCTTGGAGTTCGTCAAGGGACGGGGCAAGTTCCAGCGCTTCTGCAGGGGCGGGAATCGCGACCTGCTCCGAAAATTCCTCGGGCGTTTTTTCCGTCTCGGGTGCGGGTTCGTGTACTTTCTTATTGCTCATATTCATCTCCTACCATTGTTTCAGATACCAGGCCGCTCAACAGGTCGGCCATAAATCGGACAGTCGGGATGGTGCGACCATACGGCATGCGCATCGGGCCAAAGACACCCAATGTCCCGGTGATAAGACCGGGGATGCCGTAACGCGCCAGCACAACCGAACATTGCTTGAGATCTTCCCATCTGCCTTCGCCGCCAATCAACACCTGGACACCTCCCACGGTGGCATTGTCGGTGGTACGCGCCAGCAGGTCCTGCAGGAGCGAGCGCTCCTCAAACAGGCGCACAGCCCGGCGGGCCTCACCGGATTCGAGGAACTCCGGTTCAGACAGGACGTTTGTCAGGCCATCCAGATAGATCTCACCCGACACCCGCTGCTCACCACGGTTCATTTCCTGCAGGACAAGCGTCAGGATGTCCCTCTCGAGGCTGTCAGTCTGAGTCGGCAGGGCAGCGATCTCCTCCGTCGTCTTGCCCAGGCAGACCTGGTTTAGACGGTCGGCTGCCGCCGAAAGAGTCGCCTGCCTGACCGGCTCGGCCAGGGCCAGGATCTGCTGGCTGACCTCACCGCCGGTCATGACCAATACCATCAGGACTTGGCGGCCCTGGGTGGAGATCAATTCCACATGCTTGTAATGCGAACGCTCCGAGTGCGGTGCGGTGACAATGGAGGCTGCCCGGCTGTGGTGTGCCAGGATGGAAGCCGCCAAAGGCATCCATTGCTCCACGTCCTGGCGGGCCTGGTAGAACTGGTGCGAGATGGTATCGCGCGTCGATCCGGGCAGGTCAGCCTGGTAGACCACGTGCGTGACAAAATAGCGGTAGCCTTCCTCGGTCGGCACGCGTCCCGCGGAAGTGTACGGTTGGCGCAGGTAATCCAGCTCGGTCAGCGCGGCCATCTCGTTGCGGATGGTGGCCGAGGACAGATCGAGCTTGTAATGCTCCATCAGCCGCATAGAGCCAACCGGTTCGGCGGTCTCTATGTAATCACGCACGATCAGGGTAAGCAGCAGGCGTTGGCGTTCGGTGAGATCAGTCATTTTATAAAAGATTCAACAACAAGAACACAAAGAAAGGACAAAGGTGTTATTTTAGCACTCTAAAGGCTAGAGTGCTAAAAAGACGGACATAATGATACCATGCCCATGAGAGAGGCGTCAATAAGAGGTACGTTAGAATTCAGGGGTTTCAGGAAGGCGAAAAATGGGTTCCGCGCGACCGGTAGTACAAAACAATGAGGATCAATTCCTGGAAATAGAGATCAGAGAGAAGAGAACCCCACAAAGTACCCAAAAAGAAATGGGGCAGGAGGTGACAGGGGAGAGAAGCAGGCAGAAAAAGCGTATTTAATTACCGTATTTAATGGCTAATCACATGCCGGGACCCTGACCGAAACACGGGCAGCTACACTATAGTCACTGAAAGCTTCCAGTTCATACACCAGATCCACATTCAATGGCGCGTTATTGTGATAAGCCGTTACCGTCGGTGCGAGCTCAGCCAGCAAAACGCCATTCAGGTAAAGACGGTAACCCGTGGCTCTAGGCACCAACGACCAGTTTAACGACACTCCCAGGGTGTGCTTCTTTGTCGATACATCACAGACGTATGAGCCCACAAACATGGATGGTGGCAGGAGTGCAGGCAGAACCAGGATGAGGGGGGCCTGCTCGACGGGTCCCAGTTGGCTGGTGCCCGGGGCGCCAGTCCAGCACGTGACGTTCCCCGGAACCTGGACTAGCCACCAAGTGTTCTCGCTATTGCGGCCGATCACATTGTAAGCAGTCCCGCTGATCAGGTATGTGATTGGATCGTAGTCCGACCCCGGGCCTTTCCGGCAGTAGGCATTTATGTACGGGATCACCTGCGCAACCGATTGGACAGTGGGGATGGTTGTCGCGATGGCCGTAGGGGTAGCGGTTGCAATGGCCGTTGGGCTGGCTGTCGCGATGGCCGTTGCGGAAGCCGTAACCGTCGGAATGGAGGTTTCCGTTGCAACCGGGGTGGTGGTAGCCGTTGCAGAAGGCAGCACCGGGAGCGGCGAAGCCGTCCGGGCGGGCGCCGGGGCAGCGGTGGTGGCAGCCGTATTACAGGCTGATAGAATTAAAGCCGCGGCCAGGGCGATTCCGATCAATTTAAGAAATATCTTCCTGGTAACCATAATCCACACGCTTTCTTTATTAAGAGAGCATTCGGCAACTCAAATTTAACCGGGGATGAACGGAGATAAACTGTGATTTTATCTGATGAACGGGCACAAAGCCGTCTGTTTATCCGGTTATCCCCGTCCATCTTTGTTTATCTCCGGTGAATTATAGGCATGAAGTAGTTGCCGAATGCTTTCTATTAAAAAAGAGACAACTCTTTTTTTATCGTATCATACTGCATATTCGAGGTCAACGGATCTTCCCTGCGGTCTTAGCATATTCTAACTTGGGCTGCGTAAATTTCGGTCCAACCGAAGATCCTTTACTTTTTCTTTGTAGTATGCTCATTGTTTGGGCTCAACGATTTCCCGCATCCCCTAAATTTGAGGTTGGTCGCCTCCACTTGACGTTCAAGGAATGGGTCTATAATTGGTGCAAGGATTGGCGCCGATATTGTTTGGGAGATGGATTGAAACATGTGTGGTGATCCCGTCATCGAAGAGCTTCTGGAGTCGGCTTGCCCATCTATAAAGTACAGAATCCGCTCAGAGATATTGGGTCAATCCACTGCAAGCATAGAGATGCTTACACTTCAGGATCAAATCCTGGGCGATCCTGCCGTGCAGGAAGTCCTGAGCTGGGAACAGCCGGATGGCTGGCTAGCCTGGGATTTTCATGGGCCAAAAAGCCTCGAGACAGGCATCCGTATCCTGTGCGAAAAGGGCGTCAGCCGCCAGCACCCGGTGCTGGCGCGGGCCCTGCAGGCCTTGGAAGACCATCCCGACCGGCTAGAGCGGGGGATAGGAAAAGCCGGCAGGACTCTGGATGAACTGAGCTTCGGCGGCAGCCAAATGATCCGGGCGACCGTGTGCGCCTATGCGGGGATAGAAGATAAACTCTTCGTTGAGCAACAGGTGGATGAGGCTCTGGAAGGTTTCCAGGCTGTCCTTGGGGTGGGTACCATAAAAGAGATCGTGGAGGAGTACCAGGGCAGGCTGGTTTTCAAACCAGGCGTCCTATGGCCGGGTATTTATCACCTGCGTTTGCTGGCGTTAACACGGAAGTGGCGGACAGTGGAGAATCAGGTCATGCTTGGGACGGTATTCAAGCGGCTGGTGGAACTTTCACCCCTCCCCGCCATTTACGTTCGCAGCAGGTCCGGATGGATTGCGCCGGCTTCCTTTTGCATGTACGAATTCAACCCGAAAATGGAGTCAATGAATGCCGCCGGATGGATGATGTGGTTTCACCGCATGGAGTGCCTGGCACGATTAGGAGTAATCCAATTGGTACCAGAACTAAGGAGACAGATTGAGAAGCTGGAAACCATGCTTGAGACGGAACAAGGTTGGTTTACCAGGAGACTTACCCATCCTTATTTCACAAGATGGGGAGCATATAGCGGTTTGAGGCTGGAGCAGGATTGGCGCCACCCAAAGAGCCGGGTGTATGACCTGACCTTCAGGAGTATGCTGATTTTGCATTATTATGAATCTTGAACTGCGTGACAAAACCGTCTTCATCACCGGCGCATCCAGCGGCATCGGCGCAGCCGCGGCGGAGATTTTTCCCGAGGAAGGCACAGATGTGGTCGTTAGTATTCGAAAATTTTCCTTATTCACCGGAGATGAACGGGGATGAACAGTGATGGATAGATAAACGTACGAATTTGAACGTTTTAGGATTTTCTTGACAAGCTCACGAACGCCAATATACTATACGTATCCAG
>JBEKVG010000238.1:0-5025 GCA_049514195.1 Anaerolineales bacterium
TTGGAAATAAGTTGCGGCGGATTATATGTCAACTAAACCGTTTATGCAATACTTTCTCAAGATTAATCATGAGATTGCGCCTCACCTCCTTCAAGCGATAAAATGTAATCCGCATTCATTAAAAATAATATATATCGGTTGATGAACAGAAATTAACCAAAATAGCCGCTTTTAAGCGGCTATTCACCCCAATGCGCTGGGGGGGACTTGAACCCCCACGCCTTGCGGCACATGGCCCTCAACCATGCCTGTCTGCCAGTTCCAGCACCAGCGCTTGAGCAGGTCGTATTATAATCGGGTTCAGTTGTCTGTCAAGAAATGCTACTAAGTTATCACTGGAGGATGCATGACCCGAATCGTAGTTGATGCCATGGGGAGCGACGAATTTCCAACGCCGGATGTAGTTGGATCTGTACTGGCTGCCCGCGAATACGGCGTGGAAATCATCCTTGTTGGCGACGAGGCCAAGATTAAGCCTGTGCTGGCATCCCAAAACCCCGGAAATCTTCCTATCCGTATTGTCCACGCCCCAGAAATGCTGACAATGGAAGACAAGGGCATGGCGCTCGTCCTGAAGGCGCGCCGGCCTAATTCGAAGAATTCGATGGCAGTGGGCATTGACTTGGTAAAAACAGGTCAGGCGGATGCCTTCGTTACAGCTGGCAACACCGGCGCCGCTTCTGTAACCGCATTCTTCCGGTTGGGTCTGATCCCCGGGGTGGACAGACCTGGCTTGGCTCCGGTCTTCCCGACCGCAACCGGTTTCTGCGTCGTCCTGGATGTCGGCGCCAACCCTGATTGCAAACCCGAAAATCTTCTTCAGTTTGGCATCATGGGTGCAGTCTATGCAGAAAAAGTGCGTGGTGTAAAAAATCCAAAGGTCGGGTTGCTCTCTAACGGAGAAGAGGCTGGCAAAGGGAACGATCTTGTAAAACAAACCTATCCTTTGCTGAAAGACTCTGGCCTGAACTTCTACGGGAACGTCGAGGGCAAGGAGGTTATCGGCGGATTGGTGGATGTAACAGTCACGGATGGCTTCACCGGTAATATTATGTTGAAATCTTCGGAGGCAGTTGCTAAATTCATACTTGATAAAGTCAAAGAACTGATCAATAACGGTCCGCTGACCGCCAAGATTGGCGGCGCGCTCGTCCGCCCGACCCTGCTGAAGATCAAGCAGATGCTTGATCCGGAGGAAGAAGGCGCGGCACCTTTGCTAGGAGTTAATGGCCTTGTATTTATCGGGCATGGTCGCTCAAACGAGATCGCCATAAAGAATGCCATCCGGCTTGCCAAGAATGCCATTGAGACAGGTGTGCTTGAGTCTATCCAGACGGCCATCGAACAATCCCTTAAAGAAAAGTAGAGAGAATATGAAAACTGTCACGAACATTAAGTTGATAAAACGCAATGCGAAAATTGGGCAATACCTGAGCTTTGCAGCACTGGCTGTTCTTGGAATTGGCCTTTACATTTCCTTCAAGATGCCGGATAAGTTTGCATATTCCCTGGCCGCCCTGCTTATTGGCTTTTTGATGTCCCAGGTCGGTATCAATTTTACCAATCGTTGGGGTCGCAATCCACGCCCGGATGACATTATTGACAAAAGTCTAAAAGGGCTGGGGCGGGAATTTACCATCTACCACTATGTGACCCCCGTTTCACACTTGCTGGTTGGTCCGTCAGGCCTCTGGGCGATCATGCCATATTTTTTGAGTGGAACCGTGGCTTACGATAAAAACCGCTGGCGCGTCAAGGGTGGTGGATTTCTCCAGTCATATATGCGCCTATTTGGGCAGGAAAACATTGGCCGTCCAGACCTGGAATCCCAGGCTGAGATCGATTCAGCCAAACGTTATCTTACGCGCGTACTGCCCGAAGGGACGGAGATTCCCCCAATTAGAACCATACTCCTTTTTGCGAACCCAAAGGTGGAGTTAAAAGTAGAGAACGCACCTATTCCAGCCATGTTACCTAAGGATTTAAAGGATTTCCTGCGCCAGGAAAGCAAAGAAAAAGCCATTAGCGATGGAATGCTTTCTACAATCCGAGCCGCACTTCCACAAGCGGAAAAAGAAGAATAGTCGATTAGCAGGCAACGCATTTGGCTTTCCGGCCTGGCAAGTCCTCTAGATTTGCCGGCCAGATTTATTCCATAATTGTTCTCATATGACTTCCATCATTGCTCTGGACCTCGAAACCACTGGCCTCGACCCGCAAACGGACACCATCTTGGAAATTGGTGCACGCCGCTTCGATGGCCATCGTGTCGAGGCAGAATTTTCCACCCTCATTAATCCAGGTCGTCATATTCCGGAGTTCATCACCGGTTTGACCGGCATATCGGACGAGATGGTGCGCCAGGCTCCTCGTATCCGCGACGTGTTGGATGAGCTGGCGGCCTTCATCGGAGATTCGCCCATTCTGGGACATAATATCCAATTCGATTTGTCGTTCTTAAAGAAATATAAATTAATCGAATTGAACGAACGTATTGACACTTATGAGTTGGCCGCGGTTCTGCTCCCCTCTGCCAGTCGGTACAATCTGGGTTCGTTAGTACAACTGCTGGGTATTGCGCTCCCTGCTACCCATCGCGCCCTGGATGACGCACGCGCCACGCATGCCGTCTATCAACGGCTGTTCACTCAGGCATGCGAACTACCACTTGATCTTCTAGCCGAAATTGTCCGGCACAGCGAACCCATTGAATGGGACGGTGCCTGGGCTTTTCAGCAGGCACTGCGCTCACGTTCCCACGAAGGTATAAAAGCTAAACATGTTGTTGGACAGGCGGAAAATCTTGATGTGAAGGCTCACCCAAACATTCCTTCTTCCGAATCGAGTGATATAGAAAAACACAAAGGACCCCCCATCCAGGTTCCCAAAGAATATATCCCGATTGATCCGGAAGAGGCTGCTTCATTTCTAGAGCATGGTGGTCCATTTGCCCGCTATTTCGAGAGTTTTGAGTATCGCCCAGAACAGATTGAAATGTGTAAGGCGGTGGCAAACGCCTTGTCATACGGACAGCACCTGATGGTCGAAGCAGGTACAGGTGTGGGTAAATCCTTTGCTTATCTCGTCCCGTCCTCACTATTTGCTTTGCAGAATAACACACGTGTGATTATCTCGACTAATACCATCAATCTACAGGATCAGTTAATAAGAAAGGATATCCCCGATCTTTGTGCGGCGCTCAGCCTGGATCTGCGCGCAACAGTGCTCAAAGGACGTTCTAATTATCTTTGTCCGCGTCGCCTAGAACTCCTTCGTAAGCGCGGACCAGACAACGCCGACGAGATGCGTATATTGGCCAAAGTACTGGTCTGGCAGCAGGAAAACAGCAGCGGTGATCGTACCGAGATCAACTTGACCGGTCCATCAGAACGCGAAGTGTGGGTGCATGTTTCCGCCGAAGACGACGCCTGCACCAGCGAAACCTGCCTGGAGCGCACTGGAGGAGCCTGTCCATTCTTCCGAGCCAAACAGGCTGCCCAGAATACCCATATCCTAGTAGTTAACCACGCCCTGCTATTAACGGATGTAGCAATTGGTAATCGTATCCTGCCAGACTATGAACATGTGATTATAGATGAAGGACATCATCTCGAATCTGCCACGACCGACTCCTTATCCTTCCGGTT
This sequence comes from Anaerolineales bacterium, assembly GCA_049514195.1. GTDB lineage: Bacteria > Chloroflexota > Anaerolineae > Anaerolineales > Villigracilaceae > UBA877. Next base: position 3,648 of record JBEKVG010000238.1, read on the forward strand.
AACCCAATTTGATATTGAGCGTTTGATCCGTGAGATAGGTGGTTCCAGTTCCGGTATCCTCGGGCATCTGCTTTCCACGACGCATGATCAGGTCCGTCCATCCGATTATGCGCTGTTAAACCAAAAGGTGGAACGCGCCACTGATCTGGTTTGGCGGTTACAAGAGCAAGCACGTATATTCTTTGATGCCCTTACCGAGTTCGTCTCCCTTCAGCGCGAAGGTCAGCCTGCCACTATTTACGCTTACCAGGAACGCATTCTACCTGCCACTCGCACACAACCGGGCTGGGATGATGTGGAAATCACCTGGAGCGCGGGTTCCGAGACGCTCTCCTTATTAGTAGCCTTGCTCGGCGAAATCCAGAAAGGAGTCACCGAACTCTACTCCAATGGGCTGGAATCACTAGAAGATATTATTAGCAACCTGGGTAATGTTTACAGGCGATTGACAGAAGCTGAAAACATGGTCGGGTCCATTATTTTTGAACCGGTACAGGACTACGTCTATTGGGTGGAGGTCAATCCGAACAATAATCGTATGGCGCTCAACGCTGCCCCTATCCACGTAGGACCACTTATCGAGAAGTACCTCTGGCACGAGAAGCGCAGCGTCATCCTGACCTCTGCTACGCTGACCACGCACGGAGAATTCAACTACATCCGAAACACCCTGACTGCCGACGAAGCCGATGAATTGGCGTTGGGCTCCCCTTTCGATTACGAAAATGCCGCCCTGCTATACATTGCAAATGATATTGCCGAACCGAATGCCCATGAGTACCAGGGACAGTTGGATCGTACACTCATCAACTTATGCCAGGCCAGCGGTGGTCGGACCCTTGTTCTGTTCACCTCGTACGCACAGTTAAAACGAACATCCAAGAACATCGCTGGTCCATTGGCAAAGCAGGAAATCATTGTTTACGAACAAGGCGAAGGTGCTTCACCAAATGCGTTGCTCGAATCATTCAAGAGCTCGGAACGAGCCATCCTGCTGGGGACGCGTTCTTTTTGGGAAGGCGTGGATATTCCCGGCGAGGCGCTTTCGGTGGTGGTTATTGCTAAGCTACCCTTCGCGGTTCCTTCCGACCCTCTAGTTGCCGCCCGCTCCGAGACTTTCGAAGATCCCTTCAATGAATATCACCTGCCTGAGGCCATCTTGCGCTTCCGGCAGGGTTTTGGTCGCCTTATTCGCACCCAATCTGACCGGGGTGTGGTCGCCATCCTAGACCGGCGTGTGCTCACAAAACCTTACGGAAAGCTATTTATCGAGTCGTTACCGCATTGCACTTTGCGGGTTAGCTCGTTGAGTGAATTGCCACATGCAACCGCCAAATGGCTGGGATTATAATGGTATCAACGGAGTGAAAACCATGGA
>JBEKVG010000239.1:0-5022 GCA_049514195.1 Anaerolineales bacterium
AAGAAACTCTTTGCCCACCTTCAGGAACTATCGCTGGGCTTCTACAGCCGCTATTCTGTCGGACGCGTTATCACACGCGCCATCAACGACGTAGAGACATTGCGGGACTTCATGACCTGGGCTCTACTGGCCATCGCCCGAGATGTTTTCACCCTAGCCTTGATCATTGTGGTGATGCTGGATATGGACGTGCGCCTGGCCCTGCTCACCTTCAGCGTTCTGCCCATCATGGTACTCATTACCGTCCTCTTCCGGCGCGCTGCACGCGCCGCTTACCGGAAGGTACGTGCCGCCATCTCGTGGGTGAACTCGGTCCTAGCCGAGAACGTGAACGGCGTACGGGTCGTCCAAGCCTTCTCCCGCCAAAAGCAGAACTATGCATACTTCCGGGACTATGTCAACCGGTATCACCTCAATCGGGCGATCGTCACGGCGCGCATCTCGTCCGTGTTCAGCCCCAGCGTGGATCTGCTCGGGGCAATTGCCACCGGCCTGGTGGTCTGGCTGGGCGGGACGGCCGTTCTGGGCGAACGCATCAGCGCGGGTGTCCTGGTGGCTTTCATCCTGTACATTGACCGCTTCTTTGACCCCATTCGTGACCTGAGCCGCCGTTACGACGCCCTCCAGTCCACAATGATCGGCTGGGAACGCATCATGGGGCTTTTGGATACACCAGTCGAGGTCCAGGACGCTCCGGATGCAGTGGATTTACCCATCCTGCAGGGCGAGGTGACTTTCGACCACGTCTCCTTCCATTACTCGGATGATCCAGCGCCCATCCTGACCGATATTGACCTGCATATCCACCCGGGGGAGACCGTGGCCCTGGTTGGCGAGACCGGGGCGGGCAAGACCACGCTGGTAAAACTGCTCTCGCGCTTCTACGACCCGACCGGCGGTCGCATCCTGGTGGATGGTCATGACCTGCGCACGGTGACACAGGCTTCCCTGCGGTGGCAGATGGGTGTGGTATTACAGGACCCGTTCCTGTTCAATGGTAGCGTGGCGGAGAACATCCGCTTCGGGCGGCTTTCGGCCACAGATGACGAGGTCAAAGCCGCAGCCTTGGCAGTTGGGGCGCACGAATTCATCGAGCATTTGCGCAAAGGCTACGAGACTTCGGTTGAGGAGGGTGGTGTGATGCTTTCCGTCGGACAACGGCAGTTGCTGTCATTTGCACGCGCCCTGCTGACCGATCCCCGCATCCTCATCCTCGATGAAGCCACTTCGTCGGTGGATACACAGACCGAGCAGATCATTCAAACCGCTCTGCGGAGGCTGCTGAAAGGACGCACCTCCCTGGTTATTGCACATCGTCTCTCCACAATCACGAGCGCGGACCGGATCGTGGTCATCCATGACGGCAGGATCATCGAGCAGGGCACGCATGCCGAGCTGCTGGCGCAACAGGGCATGTATTACGATCTTTACCGGACGGGCTTTCAGGAACAGGAATAGAATCCTTTTGCCCGGCCTGATTAAGAATCAAACAGGCTGCCCGGCTTTATTTTTCCGAGGGTGGAAATGGGCAGTGCGGTGACTCGATCAGTAATTGGGTAAGTAAGCTCGCCGGGGTAGATCACAAAGATCCGTTCGAGTTCCAAATCTTCGAGAGCAGTGCGCATGGAGAGGCTCAGGCGCGGGGCGTCCACCCGTTTACATTCCACACCGATGCGGCGGCCATCCTTGAGCAACAGTAGATCCAGTTCGGCGCCATTATGGGTGGCCCAATAGTAGGCCTCATCCGGTACCACGGCCTTCAGCACTTCTTCAATGGCATAGCCTTCCCAGGAGGCCCCACTCTTGGGATGGTTTTGCAGATCCAGGTTGGAGCGAATGCCGAGCAGATAATGCAGCAATCCTGAATCACGAAAATAAACCTTGGGGGACTTGACCTGGCGCTTCTTGAGATTGGCATGCCAGGGCTGGAGCACGCGCACCATGAAGACCCCTTCCAGGATATCCAGGTAATGGCGCGTGGTAGGTTCGCTGACCCCCAGCGAGCGTGCCAGCTCAGCGGTATTCCAGACCTGCCCATGGCAATGGGCCAGCATGGTCCAGAAACGTAACAACGTGACGGCCGGGATGCGCACGCCCAACTGAGGCAGGTCACGTTCCAGGAACGTCTGGATAAAATTCTTTCGCCAGGCCAGGCTGTCAGCCTCTGTGGCGGCCAGGTAGGATAGAGGGAAGCCCCCACGCAGCCAGTGCTGTGCCAAGGCCTGTACGCCCACCTCCGCCAGACTAAATCCGCTGATCGAAATTGTCTCCACCCGGCCAGCCAGCGATTCGGAATTAGCGCGCATGAGGTCTGGCGATGCGCTGCCAAGGATGAGAAAGCGGGCTGGCAGCGGGTCCCGGTCACTCAGAACGCGCAGAATGGGGAACAGGTCGGGGAGACGCTGGATCTCATCGATCACCACCAGGCCGCGCAGATCCCGCAGGGCGGTCAGCGGCTCGTCCAACCGGGCCAGGCTGGTCAAGTCTTCCAGGTCAAAATAGTTGAGCGAGTCGGGTGAGACGAGCTGCCGGGCGAGGGTGGTCTTGCCAGATTGACGCGGTCCAATCATAGCCACCACCCGGCTGCGGCCCAATGCAGTTCGTATGGTTGAAAGGACAGAATCCCTTGGTATCATGCAAATAGTATACCACGAAAAAGACAATACATCATTAAGATTTTCATGGAAGCCAATTTCCGGGTGCCTGTACGAAAGGAAGACTGATTTATGACAGTTGTTTGCGATAGAAAACTCGATCGTAGCCTTGATCAAGTTTCCTTGCATATTCGACGTAACCGATCTTGGGGTAGAAAAGCTGGTTCTCGGTCATCTTTACGTTGGTACACAAGTAAATTGACCGGAAGCCGCGCCGTTTTGCCTCGCTTTCGGCAAAACCCAATAATGCCCGGCCAATCCCCGTGCCTTGCAATGCAGGCAGGACAGCTACCGTATCGATATAAAAGCCTTCTTCTGTTTCATACTGAACCAGCACTCCGACGACCTGGCCAGCCATTTCTGCAATCCAGACCTGGCCGGCCTCAATGATTTTTGGAAAGTCTGCCAGCATCGGGGTTCGATATAGGGCGTAAAAGCCGCCTTGACACACCTGGCAACGGCCTCAGCATCGCTCACATTCGCTGGCCGAATGAAGGGCTCTGGTCTTGAATGGGATGGATATTTCATGGCATCCAACTATACCCAAAAAACGGGACAGACAGGCGAGTACGGCTTCGGCGCCTCCTCCCACGGGGATACCCTTTCGGGCACACGTGCTTCGCGATGGCGTCGAAACAGCCGACCCACAGGGTCGCTTCGCTGATGGCGGCTGGATGCCCCTTCGCCACTACGTGGTGCAGGCGGGGTACAAGTGCCCCTACGGGGTACAAGTGCCCCTACGGGGTAAAGGTGCCGCCTCGGCATGTATTCGTTCCGCGGAACGAAGAGGAACGATTATTTTTCTCCCCCTTATGCGGAGATTCCGTGGAACTATCATTGAAAAAAGGGCACATCTGGGGAAAAAGGAGGCATTCGTTTTTGAGGAACGACTAGGTTTCGGTTCAATGGAAAGGTGAATCGAGACCATCATCATCATCATCAAACGGGACTCCTTCCAAAGCCTTTTCCACTTCGTCATATTTCGTCAGATTTTTATTGGCAACGTTACGGATACGTTCCAGGCTGGCAATGCGTCCAACCGCCAAGGTGATGGCGCGCAGACCGGCGAGACGCTCCTCATAATCCAGGGTTTCCAGGGAGGAGGTATAGGCCTGCATGAAGCGATCCACATTGACGCGCAAGATATCGATCTCGCCGGACATGTCGGTAACGTATATTTTGGAAAGGGCGCGCCTCTCGAGAGGGTCGAAATACTTGGAGTAGAAACCATGTTTGTAAGCATTACGATTTTTGGGCTGGCCGCCGGGTTTTTTGGGCATATTTTCCTTTTTTTTAATCGGTTCTATCGTCCAGGAAAAATGGAACCTCTTTGAGGGCTTCCATAAGCGGATCGGGTATTTCTTCAGGATGATACAGATCCTGGACACGAACCAGGATGGCAAGTTGTTCGCACAGCAAAGTGCAGGTGCGCAGGGCCTGGATGGACGACACCAGGTCGGCTGGAGCGGATTGCTGGAACTGCATAAACAGCACGATCAGCTTGCGCAGGAGGTTGATCTCGCTGGAAATATCATCCCCGGAGAGGCGACGGATGGACCTTTTTTCCTCAGGGGTGAAGTAAGGGGCATAGAGGGGGGAGAGAGTGTGGGAAGACATTTGGGATTTTAGATTTTAGATTTTTGATTGTAGATTTTAGATTGGTGATTGAGGATTGAGGATTGGAAGTCGGGAAGGAAGAAGTGAGAAGGAAGACGGATGACGGATGACGGATGACGGAAAAAAGATCGGCGGCAAGTTACGCGTTGCATGTTATAAGGGTCGTAAGTAGAAAGGCGAAAGAGGATTGCACGTTACACGTTACAGAATAAAGGCAGGGAGGTGAAACTGCCATGAATGTCGTGATGATGCGGCATGAAAGCAATCTGTCCCCTGCCGCGACCAGATGTATCTACTCACACCCTCCTCAAAAATCGCGAGGTTTGGTAAGATAGGGTCGAAATGACCCACGACGACTTGGCTCAGATGAGCCGTGATGAACTGATCGATCTGATTCTTGCGCAGCATGCACAGTTGTTGGCTTTGCAAGCGGATTATGAAGCCCTAAAGATGAAGCTGGAAAAGGGGAAGAAACCGCCAACGAATTCCAGCAACTCATCGCAGCCTCCATCGCGGGATCAGAAGGCGAACAATCCGAATGATCGCAAGCGGCATCGCCATGGGCCGCCGGTTGGGCATGTGAAATACGAGCGCAAATTTGTTGCGAAACCCGATCATATTGTAGAAGTGAAATCCCTGGTTTGCGAACATTGTCAGAGTGATCTTTCAGCAGAAGGTGGTAAGTTGGTGGATGTGAATCAGATCACAGAACTGCCGGAAGCGAAAGCAGAAGTGATCGAAGTGCGACAAT
>JBEKVG010000240.1:0-5007 GCA_049514195.1 Anaerolineales bacterium
CCATCTATCCTACTCCTTTCATCCCTCCAGTTGGGACGATTTGAGCATACCTATCCGAATCTTATTTGTCAACTGCCCCGTAGGGGCCATATCTTCCGGGCGCAGTCCCGGACGATGCGTAGAACCTATCCAAAAATTATAGAAGAACCGCATTTTGAGTGCTGGCACTCAAAATGCGAACCTCTCCTGAATTTTCGCTTAGGAAATATATCCAAGGAGGAGAAATGCCTGACTGGTTGGAGAAAGCTATATTCTACGAGATCTATCCACAATCCTTTTTTGACTCAAACGGGGATGGTATTGGGGACCTGACGGGTATCCTGAATAAATTGGAATATCTTCAATATCTGGGTATCAACGCCATCTGGCTCAATCCGTGCTTTGCTTCGCCATTCCAGGATGCCGGGTACGACATAAGTGACTTTTACCAAGTGGCCTCGCGCTACGGGACAAACGAGGATCTGCGCACACTTTTCGAAGAAGCGGGCCAGCGCGGCATCCGCATCTTGCTGGACCTGGTGCCCGGTCACACCTCGACGGAAAATGCCTGGTTCAAGGAATCCTGTAAGGCGGAACGCAATGCCTATTCGGACTGGTATATCTGGACGAATAGTGTCTGGACCTGGAATGCGCCGGGCGTGCAGATAGTCATCGGCTACTCCGAGCGCGACGGCAACTACATCACGAACTTCTTCCATTTCCAGCCCGCCTTGAATTACGGATTCGCCAACCCCGACCCGAACCACCCGTGGCAGCAGCCAGTGGATGCTCCCGGGCCTCAGGCCGTACGCCAGGAACTGAAGAACATCATGAAATTCTGGCTCGATCTGGGCGCGAGCGGTTTCCGGGTGGACATGGCCGGGTCGCTGGTTAAGAATGACCCGGACAATCAAGAGACGGCACGGCTCTGGCAGGAAATACGTGCTTGGCTGGATATGGCCTATCCCGACGCGAGGCTTGTCTCCGAGTGGTCCAACCCGACCGTGGCGATCCCGGGCGCCTTCCACATGGACTTCCTGCTGCCATTCGCCAGCCCGGCTTACCAGGCCCTGTTTGCAATGAAGAATATCTCTGCTTCATCCCAGGAAGCTTCTGGTTCCTGTTTCTTTGATCCAACCGGGCCAGGCGACATCCAGCCGTTCCTGGATGATTACCTGCCTCTCTATCAGGCCACGCGTGGACAGGGTTTTATTGTCATTCCAAGTGGCAACCACGACATCACGCCGCGCCTGGGTAATGGACGCAGGCCGCGCGACCTGGAATTGGTCTTTCTGTTTCTGTTGAGCATGCCGGGTGTGCCTTTCATTTACTATGGTGATGAGATCGGAATGCGCTCCCCAGAGCATATTAAATCAAAAGAAGGTGGCTATGGGCGCACTGGGGCACGCACACCCATGCAATGGGACACAACCCCGAATGCCGGTTTTTCCAGCGCACCCAGGGAGCAGCTCTACCTGCCGGTTGAGGACGCCCCTGACCGGCCAAACGTCGCTGTGCAGCGCGCGAACGCCGGCTCCTTATTGGAGCATGTGCGCCAGCTCATTGCCCTGCGCCAGGTCCATCCGGCCCTGTGTGCCAATGGTTCGTTTGAGCCGGTATATGCCGAGGCAGGGTTACTTCCGTTTGTGTATAAAAGGCAGGCGGGAGACGAAGAACTTCTAGTGGCACTCAATCCGGCCAACCAGCCATGCGAGGTGAAGCTCGATGGTGCATTGTCAACCCAACTACCCGAGAGGCTCTATGGTGAGCATGATGTATTCCAGCGCGTGGGTTCTCAATGGCGGTTGCATTTGCCGGGAGTATCGGGAGGCGTTTACCGGTTACATAGATAAGGAGAACCAGTTAATGATGTAATTCTCATTGTCCTGCAGGTTTGAGTAAATCCATCCGGTTGATCCAAAAAACCTGCAGGACGTCTCAGGGTGAACGGATTAATAAATCTATAAGATTGTTCGAATACAATCATTGTAGAGGTTTCTTTAAAAGCTGCCGGATGGTCAGCGCCTCAAGTCAAAGGAGAACGATTATGAGTATTCCTGATCTTCCAACGGTACCAGAAGTAAGTGGACAATCCAAAAGTGGCCTTAAATATCACATCCTGGGAACAGTCCAACAAACGCTGGCAGCGGAACTGCAACCCAATCAAATTATCTTTTCGGATGCCGGCGCCATGTCGTGGATGACCAGCGCAGTAGCCATGAGCACCAAGGGCAGCGGCGGGTTGGGCGGCATGCTCAAGCGCGCCGTCTCAGGAGCCACAATATTTATCATTGATTTCACTGCGACTGGTGCCCCTGGACAGGTTTCCTTCAGCACGGATTTTCCGGGCAAGGTGCTGCCGATCGAGTTGGATGGCGGGCAATCCGTGATCATGCACAAGCATGCTTTCCTATGTGCCGAGAAGAGTGTTGGACTGGATGTGTTTTTTACTCGCAAGCTGGGAGCAGGTTTCTTTGGCGGTGAAGGGTTCATCCTGCAAAGACTGACCGGACCAGGCATGGTCTTCGCCGAACTCGACGGAGATGCGGTGGAATACAACTTGAAGGCCGGTGAGGTCATGAAAGTGGAGCCGGGCCACGTGGCCATGTTTGAGGCGAGCGTATCTTTTGATATCCAGATGATCAAGGGCATCACCAATATCTTGGCTGGCGGAGAAGGGCTCTTCCTTGCCACGCTGACGGGTCCGGGTCGGATTTGGTTGCACTCGCTGACCGTCAGTAAGATGGCCCATCGGCTGATCGAATTTATACCCACGAAATCAGGCGGATAGAACCAGACTTCAATAATTTTCAGAGATTGATCAAAGAGAGTAGCGACGATGTGCCGCTACTCTCCATTTTCCTAATCAGGCCATTTTCACATTGACCGGCTGCTGGCGGATGCGATAATTTCCGGTGTTTGCCAGCACCTGCTCCGCCAGCGCCTCCGGTACATCCACCAGGGAATGCTTCTCTTGGATGAAAATCTTGCCGATGGATGAACCCGGGATATCCGCATGGAAGGCAATCGTACCAACGATGTCATTCGGGCGGATGCCATGCTTTTTACCCATATTGAGATACAGACGCACCATCCCATTTTCGTGGGAGCGATTGCCCGGTTCTTCGAAACGCCCTCCGGGGTGGTAAGTACCACGCGCCCGTGGGTGCCCGTTGCGTTCCCGGGTTGGTCTCTCGATCCGGTAATCTGCCAAGATGCTGATGGGGGCAATCGAACGCTGCTTTTCCTCGCCGCGCGCCATTTTTAACGTAACGGCGGCAATCTCCAGCGGGTCATGCCCGGCCGCCACCAGGCTCTCGACCAGTTCGCGCTCGCGTTTGCAACGTCCGCGTTGGAGCCAGACTTTCACCAGGTTCATCAACCGTTCTTCGCGGTGGACAAGAATATCATCTTCCGTTGGCAGTTCAGCGCGTTTGATGGACTGGTGGATAAAGGCCTCCACCTGACGCAGGAGGCGCTTCTCAGGCAGTGCAACCAGTGAAATGGCAATACCGGTTTTTCCAGCGCGGCCTGTGCGCCCGATGCGGTGGACATACAATTCAGGGTCATCCGGAAGGTCATAGTTGAAGACGTGCGAGATATCGTCAATGTCGAGACCGCGCGCCGCTACGTCGGTGGCCACCAGCACTTTGACCTGGTTCTTGCGGAAGCGGCCCAGAGTCTGTTCACGCGCCTCCTGGTTAAGATCTCCATTCAGAGCCTCGGAAGCAAAACCGCGCCCGGTCAGTGCATGGGAGAGTGCCCCGGTCGCGGCACGCGTGCGCACGAAAATCAGGGCACTGGTAACTTCTTCCATCTCAAAAATGCGGGTCAGGGCGGCCAGTTTGTCCTTCCCATTGACAATGTAACAACGCTGCTGGATAGCCGCCACCGTCACCTGCTCACGCTGGATGGTAACAGATTGTGGGTTGTGCATATAGCGGTCAGCCAGGCGGCGGATGGGTGCCGGCAGGGTGGCGGAAAAGAGAGCAGTCTGGCGCTCAGCCGGCGTTTCGACCAAGATAGTCTCGATATCATCGATGAACCCCATGGAAAGCATCTCGTCGGCTTCGTCGAGCACTACGCTCTGGACACGGCTCAAGTCGAGACAGTTGCGCTCCAGCAAGTCCAGCATGCGGCCAGGGGTGCCGACCACCACGTCCACGCCCTGGTTGAGGCGGGTGATCTGCGGACCATAGGGCTGACCGCCGTAGACAGCCAGAACGCGCACATTGATAAATTGACCGTAATCGCTGAAGAATTGCGAGACCTGCAAAGCCAATTCACGCGTGGGACACAATACCAGCGCCTGTACGTATTTCTGTCCGGGTTTGAGATTGTTCAAAATGGGCAGAGCGAAGGCGGCGGTCTTGCCAGTGCCAGTCTGCGCCTGGCCGATCACATCCGCACCGCCCAGCATGAGCGGGATGATGGCAGACTGGATGGGAGTGGGCTCGGTGTAGCCAAGCTCAGAGACGGCCTGCGTCAACTCGGGGCGCAGGTTGAGAGTGATAAATTCTTCGGTCATCGTATTCCTTTTGTCTGATAGCTCGACAGGTGCCACAGGTCCAGCGGATCAAACATGTCGAAGAACGACTTGTCAGACATGTTAGACTTAGTAGACTTGTTAGACTTTTTAGTTCTGTCCGACTTGAAGGACCTCGTTTCGATGACTCCGTCCCCCCTGTCCCATTGCCGTCTTGCGCCGGCAGCTTCCTCGCGGAAGTGCCGCATCTGGCAACAAAAAAGCCCGACCTGGTTTCCATCGGGCATGCTTCGGTAGTGATCAAAACAATTCCTTGAAACGTCCGCTCCGGTTGGAGCGCGGCGAATAGTATACCACCGATCTAAAGAAGTAGTGGGGAGAGTGGGCCAAATTGATAATTTTTCCCACACAGTGATGGCGCCAAGAAGACAAGAGAATCAAAACAAAGGGGTTTACAAAAATCACATATTAGACTATAATTATCCTAAATGATGTATATCTCCATATAAAAGGTCATCATGAATGAATTTCATGATTCTTCT
>JBEKVG010000241.1:0-5004 GCA_049514195.1 Anaerolineales bacterium
CGGCGCAGTTCGCACAACAAGTCGAAGGCTGCCAGACGATACGTGCGTGCCAGGTCCTGCGCCATTGTATACAGGTCGAAGGTATCGATATCGTAAAGAGTCGCCACCCGCTCGCTGACCTGTAACTTGCCGCTTTCGCTCGGGGTATAGGCGATCACCTCCCCCAGGTCAGCGCCAATCGCCGGGCGGGTCAGATGAATCGGACCGGTTTCTCTTTCCACTTGACGCACGCTCCGGACCACTTTACGCAGGACCAACGGTGGCAGATCCACTTTTCGCAGAATAATGATCGCGCGCTTGCTGCGCGTCTCGCCGCCCAGCAGTTCAGCAAACGATTCTCCGTAGGTCTCTTGCAATTGTCGATCCAGCACGCCTCGGTTTTCGATGGAAAGATAAATGCGCGCCTTGGCAGTGTTCCCCGCCACTTGCCGCAGACACCGGGAAGCGGCCTGTAGTACAAAATTATTGCTGCTCTTGAGTTGGCGTGCCAGCGCGCAGGCAAATAATGCCGGCACGTTCCATCCTTCCACGCCGCGGTCCACCAGCAGGGCAATCCGGTGCGGGCTATCCTTCGACCTGAAGCGGTCAAAATCCACTTTTTGGTCATGTTTGGTGTGATGTTCCAGGATCAGAGTTGGCGAAAGGCCCACCTGCATCAGTGCGCCTTCGACTATCGGCCTCAATTCAGTTACGTCATCAGTCTGTGGGAAGAAAATTGCCAGCTTGGCCGGTGTACCATCCGGTAGGCTTACCTCCCCATAGCTCCTAAAGAAATCCTCTACCACGAAGGATAGGTATTCCTTTTCATTTCCTTGGAAATCGATCCCGTAAATGTTGCCCGCCACTTCCTTCAGAATACCATCATGGATGCCTTCGGATAGACCATACCAAAGGACTACATCCCGCAAGGGTTGGCGCTGGAAGAATGGTGTCCCCGTCGTATTCACCACGCATATGAGTTGCGTTTCATGTGCTTGGCGTGCTTCTGATTCAGAATGCGGATTATGCAGATAATCTACAGTCTTCCGGACTTTCTTCAAATCCTCGTCCATTTTCTGACCGTAGGTATGATGCGCTTCATCCGAGAAGATCGCTAGTTTGGGCAGGCTGGCAATCGCTTGTAAGCGTAGATTTGCCACCTCAGCCCGGGCTTCATCTTCCTTTGCAAAACCTGCCAGTGTGGGTATATCGCTTTTACGGATGGTCTCTTTTTGGATACGGATTTTCTCGGTATTGGTAACGACTACATTCCATGAGCTGCCGCGCGTGACGGGGATATCCGGGTCGCCGTCCCGCGTAAAAGTTAATTTCAGCGTTGCAGCAAACGACTTATACATCCGTGGCGGCAAAATGGCCTCATACTTCATCTCCGCTAGCTCGCGCAAGCTCTCGATGATGGTTTTCCCTGGGGCGAATACAAGCGCATTTTCCACAAATCCATTATCAGGATATTCCTGTGCCATCGCAAATTCAGTGGCGTAGATAGCCCCTATCAATATTGTCTTTCCTGCCCCCATCGCCAGCGCCAGGATGTAACTCGGATACTCTAGTGTTAAGGTTTCGCGCACGGCTTCAAGCCGAAATTCTTTCACAAAGTCATTGTCATTCCTGATCGTATCAATCAGGGTATCCAGGTCATAATCGACGCGGCGAAAAGTCTCATCGGTAATCCCAAATGCATCCAGCAGGTCTTTCTTCTTCGGAAATAGTTTTCTATATAAATCAAATATATGCGGCGTGTTCTCTACCAATCTTAAATACCAATAGGTTTCGAGTGCGCGTAGTTGTGGTCGCCGCAAACGGAAAATCGGCACGTCCGGTTGGTCTGCCCACTCTAAAATTTCAGCGATAGCCGGAAATTCGGCATGCTTGTAATTACCTTCCCGCCATGCTGCAACGTGCATTGAAATCGCTTCATAAAGTTGCATTGGTATTTATTCCTGATGCTACAGGCTTACAAAAAACCCCATACACATAACTTCCTAAAACAGGGATTTGAAAAAATTAATGCCTAATTGTACGACGAAAACAGCCTTATGGCATGTGACTGCGGGGTGCTAACATCATTTGACTTGACACGGAGTTTACACTAAGAATTTACCATTCTTTTTCAACCATGCGAGGCGTACCTTATAGTCCGGCATGAGCTCCCCGACTTTATTCCAGAATGTTTTGGAATGGTTCTTGATCTGTGTGTGAACCAGTTCATGCAGCACAACGTAGTCCACCACCTCCGCTGGAGCCATAACCAGGCGGTAGGTGAAGCTAAGTGTGCCGCGCGAGTTGCACGAACCCCAGCGCGTGCGGGCGGAGGTGATGCGAATCTTTTGATATTGGAAGCCATAGTTAATGGCAAAGAAAAGCACGCGTTTGAAAAGCAAAAGGGTCGCCTGACTCTTATACCAGCGTAAGAAGGCCTCTTCCGCTATCGGCAGTCCGGATTTCGCCAACCGGAATGAAGCGCCGTCAAAAGTCAGTGCGGAACGCTGGCGTGGGACGATAGTCAGGGGATAGACTTGTCCCATGAAAAGGAAGTTCTCGCCTTCCACGTAGCGTTTCGGGGACGAGGGCAGGGTAGCCTGGGCCTTGGCCTGGTTCTTTGCGATCCAGTCCCTGTGTGATTCGACGAACTCGTGGATGCGACTCTCGGCCAACTGAAACGGGGCGCGCACCGTCAGGCTGCCGTCGTGTTCGATAACAATTGCAACCGTTTTCCGGCGGGAACGCACCAGCCTGTCAATGGGAATGGGCATGGGACGATTTTAACCGATAAACAAGCACAGTCTCTTTCCGCTTGCCAGTTCCGAACACGTTATAATCCTGGTGGTGAGAATTCGATTTACTAGGTAAAAACTGGATTTTGCTTGCGTGATTTAAGCAGTTCTTTGAGAAAGGGATCACAATGGATCAGGTTTTTATTGTAGATCTGGTTGCACGCGGTATCATTGGCATAGATGACTGGGAACGCGCGACGCCCCAGGAGATGCTGATCAATATTGTCCTTTTTACTGACCTGCACAAAGCCGGGGAGAGCGATGATGTGAATGATAGTGCGGATTATCGGACAGTGGCGAAAAAGGTTTTGGCACATGCGGAGACAACCCGGAGGCTGACCGTTGAAGCGCTCGCGGCAGACCTGGCAAAGTTATGCCTGGAAGAGGCGCATGTGCAAAAAGTACGCGTACGGGTGGAAAAGCTAGGTGCGGTGCGGTTTTCTAGGTCAGTCGGGGTTGAGATCGAACGGGAAAGACATGCGCTAGATGTTTAAAATTAATCCATGAGTATTTATGGATGTGAACTATGAGCAGATATTTGAAAATCCCATTTCGTGAACTTCAGAGGAAAAACATTGTCCTCGCACAATTGCGTGAACGCCTCCTGAAAGTGATGTTGTTCAGTTCGTGCGCACTTGGAACAGCGCTATATGCAACGGCCTTGATCCCTGTTCTTCAAAAAGGCTTATATTCCACGGTTTTTGTTTACAGCATCCTCTATATCTGGATCATCTTGATCACCTTTATGCCCCGATTGTCTTATCGCGTGCGTGCGATTTGTTGGCTGGCTCTTTTTTACGTTTTGGGCAGCATTAACCTCTTTATGAGCGGCTTCAATGTGGATGCCGGTCTTTTTTTCATCACTTTCATTGCCATGGCGATCCTGCTGATGGACCTGCTGGTAGGGTTGGTGGCGCTTGTGCTCGGTTCCGTTACTATTTCCATATTGGGATTTGTGGATATAACCGAACATGTCAAATTATCGATAGGCTTATCCCAGTCAAATTCCCTGCTTTGGATCATTGGAGGCATAGTTTTCCTTCTGATGGGGGTGCTCCTGATCTATTCTCTGACAATAGTAGTGCAAGGTTTGAATGACAACCTGTCGAAAGCCATTTTGTTATCCGGAGAGCTCGAACAAACGAATCAATCGTTGCGGACGAGCGAAGCGCGTTATCGTACTCTGATGGAAACCTCCCCGGGACTGGTGGTGCTGTTCGACTTGAATGGGAATATCCTTACGATCAACCAGGTTGGCCTGGCGCTTTTAGGATACGAGAACTCGGCAGAGATGGTGGGTAAAAATATGTCGGTGTTCATAACCCCGGAGGACCAATCCCGTGTGGCGAATGCCTTCCAGAGAACAATTCAAGGAGGACCGCCCAACGATCTTGAATGTCATATACGCCGGAAGGATGGCGTTCAATTTATTACCGAATTTAATGCCACTCTTGTGACGGATGAGGCTGGCAAGCCGCTGTCTGTTATTGCCGTAGGCAAGGATATATCTGAACGCAAGGCAGCCGAGCAGATCCTGCGTGAAGCCAAAGAGGCTTTGGCGGCGAAGGTAGCCCAAAAGACGGTCCAACTTGAACAAACCGCCAGCCGACTAAATGAATTGGTCAAATATGGTCCGACTGCGATCTACAGTTACCGGCTTTCGGACCAGGCTGTCACCTATATCAGCGAAAATGTTTCTACATTGGTGGGTTATGAAAATAGTGACCTGATAGTGGCTAAGAATTTCTGGGACCGCGTCCATCCAGAGGATAAAGACCACATTTTCGCCAAACTAGAACAAGTAAGGAATCAGGAGAGAACTTTTTATGATTACCGTTTTTTGCATAAGGATGGCACGTATCGTTGGATGCATGATGAGAGGGTATTAATACGAGACGCTTCTGGCAACCCCCTGGAGTACCTTGGATCATGGTCAGATATTACCGACCGCAAAAATGCCGAAGAGACCCTCAAGGTTTCCGAAGCCAAGTACCGCAACCTGTACGAGAGTATGAGGGACGCCTATGTCAGTGTTGATATGGAAGGCAGGATACAAGAGTTTAATCAAGCGTATGAAAATATGCTTGGTTACACATCCGACGAACTAAAGGAATTAACGAATGAAGATTTAACTCCCAAGAAGTGGCATAAATTTGAGGCAGGGATAATTGAAAAGCAAGTACTTCCGATAGGCTATTCGGATATTTACGAAAAGGAATACACTCGGAAA
>JBEKVG010000242.1:0-4992 GCA_049514195.1 Anaerolineales bacterium
CTTGTTCCTTTGGCAATCTGGTTCGGAAATTTACTGTAGGCCAAGCAGCCGTATTGCAGGAGCGATAACAAGGCTAGAGCATACTATAAAAAAGCGCTGAAATCAGCGAGTATCATTTACAAAACCGACTACGGCATTGGCATTCCTGATGAATATCCTGAGGTATGTATCCGGATCGCAGTTTAGAGGGGCTTTCGGTGATTGAAGCTCAACAAATTTGGATGGATCTAAATATGAATTCCAGTCTGAATAGTCAATTTGTTGAATGATGATCACATTTGCTTTATCACGCCACAGGTTGGCAAGTTCATCGTTCCAAAAACCGAGACGGGCAAGTATATTACTGTCACCTCCATGAAAGAAATTCCATTGGTCATCCAATTGTTGAGGAAAAATGCGTATATTGGGAATATAAAGGAGGATTGCAACCGCATTCCCTCCATCCCAATAAACGAGATCGCTTGGGGAGAGAGCACTCGCAAGAAATTGTCCGGTTTGCTCATAGGTCGTAATAACATTCATATTGCACTCCCACTGATCGAAGCCGCCGCCAAGAGCAGCTGTGGGAGAAAAGGAAATTCCCACCAATAAGAAAACGGCCGCTGTGATACCTCCGAAAGAATAAAATTGCATTAATCTCTTATGATTTAGGAATGACCAGATAGCAAGACCAATTGCCAGAACAAGCAATCCGATTAACAAACCAGAAATCAGGGGAATCATCCAATGGGAGATGTTATACACGATGCCATATCTATTTGCGAGATAGTCCCATATTGGAATGCCAGGAAGGATTTTCCCGGTTGTGAAGAAACTCAGAATTCTTGGAATACGGAGATGTGCCAATGAATCGCCAATGCTTAGATAACTACCATACCCAACCGCGGCGGAAATCAAGATAATTAACACACCAAGGACAATTTGCCTTGCCACCGACAGATGCCTTTCAATATTGGAAAGAATGGCGATTGTCAGGAGTAAGCCGATATATGCAAAGAATGCAAAATAGGGATTTACTGTAAATGCGTCACCGTAATTGATTCCACTTAAACCCAGACCACCCCAGATATGCAATCCTAACAGCAGGAAGAAAAGCATCGCCAGGAATACACTAAATCGAAACTGCTGCTCGCTTTTCCAGGTTTTCCGAGCAGGCCAAAGCACTAGTCCAATCATGGGACCAACCAAAGAGACAAAATGAAATCGAAGGCCCTCCAGCAGGGCATACAGTCGGGTGATCCAGTTTGGCTGAAAATTCAATGCGGGTGTGACGTTATCCGGCTGGCGCCACGCATTCAGGAATGGCGTAAGACTGGCTGGCAGCCAGGGAGCCCATGCCATCAAAATCCCCGGCCAAAAAATAGCGGTGACCAGGACCACAACCAGGACACTCACCAGTGATGCCACAAGACCCCGCTTGCGGCCAAATTGCCAAAATATGTAAATCAAAAGGATTGGCAGCACCGGAGCCATGTTCTGGCGAGTCAACAGGATTATCCCAGCCAATACGGCACTCAAGGTGATTTGCCAGGCAGACCGGTTCCTCCCGACCGCCAAGAACAGCATCCACATTAACAGACAGGTTACCAATCCTTGCGATAGGCCAAAGCTGTAGAAACGGATGATCGCCGGGTTGAGTGCGACTGCCCACACTGTCGCAGCCGCCCACCAAGGCCCCGCCAGTTTCCGGGCGGTTGCCCACAGTCCCAACAATGCCAAAACACCGACAATAATGGCAAAAATCCGTCCTGTACGCAGACCGGGACCAAACCACAACTGGATATATCCCGGAATCAGATACGATAAGGGGCTGTATTCCGTCCGTGGACCATAATCTTGGAACGGGTGGTAGATGCCTTTGGCAAAAATATATCCTTTATAGAGATATAAACCCTCATCAATGGTGGAACGCTGTGTGTTTGCAAAATGAATGGAAAAGGCCAGATATACCGCTGCGCCAATAAAAGCTAATGCAAGCGGGATACCAGCATTTGTACCCCGTAAATTTATTTTCCTCTTTGGCGTCTTGGTTGAGGGAATCATCTTAGGATATTTCCCTACCTCCGTTTCACCTGCCGCCGGTCCCACAGCCAGCCGCCTATAAGGATGGCCGCGCTGATAAACGCTATGGCTGCAAAAACGATAAAGACATTAAAAATCCTCAGATTCAAGTTAGTATAACGACTGAAATACCAATAACCGAACAGGACCAGAAAGACCCCTTCCACCGCCAGGATGCGCCCCAACCAGCGATCGTGTGTCTGGCGTGCCCAAAACAGGGAGTAAGCTGCCAGCGCGGCCTGGAACATAAGCAGGATGACGCGGTAGCGCGGGTTGTCCCACTGGTCGCCGCCGGCACGGGCCGATGCCAGAATAATCCAAACCCAAACTGCCAGCCATAGCCACAACCATGCCATGCGCTCGCGTGAGTTTGTCGTCTTCCAGATTGGCCGCAGACTGTATATCAGGAGAGGCAACAAGGCATACCAACCCAGGCCACGCAGGATGCCAATGAGATGCACCGGCCAGACGGCTGGGTCAACAATGGCAGCCGGCAAAACCGGTTGTGCGATCCCATACACAATGATGAACGGTATATGCAACGATGTCGGCAAGGTTGTGAAAATCGTTTGTAACCAGCCAGAATTCAGGGTGGTCACATACGCACCGAAGTTCATTGAATATTTGAGCCAATTGACCAGATTCGCCAGAGGCCCACCGTGGACCTTGAGGGTGCCTGCAACAATCTGGCTGAACAGCAAACCTGCCAGGACGATAATGGCCACTACGCCGGCTGCCCACCACCAACGAATATGAACTTCTTTTCGTGCAAGCCAAACCCAGACTCCAAGCACAACCAGCGTTGCTACAGCAACGCCTGGCGAGAACAGGAAAAGTCCCAGGATGCCTCCTGCCAGCCAGATCCAAGCTGTACGCTGACGGTTTCCCCTCCAGGTTGCAACCGCCCAGAAGAGCATCGCGATGAACAATAAAAGGAACGGCTCGCGTATCTGGGAACAGCCCGAAAATAGCGATTCTGGATAAAGCGCCATGATCCACCCCAGAGCCAGGGCCACATGCTCCCCCCAGACTTGCCGCGCCCCCTTCCAGGCTAGTGCCACTCCCAACGCTCCCATCATGGCAGAAAGTAAAATGGTCAGCCAGGCGCGATGGGCATCCGGACTTAACAAGCGATAGGTTAGACTGAGCGTGAAAGTCAGCCCACCATACTGCTCCTCGATGCCAGAGGAACGGTCAAAAGCCTTCCAGAGTGGTTTCCCCGAGGCAGCCAAACCCCAGGCCTGCGTATCGTAAGTGAACGCGTCCCGGTAAATGTAACCTCCCTGGTGCACTGCATTGTCATTCCCGTAAACAGGCAGTACATAGGAGAAGAAGATTCCTATACCAAGGCGGAGAACCAGTGACAACATCAACATCCATCCCAATGCACGCGGGGAACCGGCGGAGCGCCACAGTGCCGAAAGTGCCAGCAACCCCAGAATGAAGATGATGGTGTATGCCAACCAACCAATCCACCATGTCCCCGGACCAAGCAGAGAGAGAACCAATCCTAACACAAGGCTGGATGGGAGAATCCAGAACAGATCACGGAGAGATTTCATAAAATCCTTCTAAGAGACGTTGCGCACGCCTCACCCAAGAATATTGATCCACAGCAACCCGGGCGGATTGACCGAGAGATTGCCGCTGGTGCGGGTCAGCTAACAGCCCGCCCAGGGCAGATTCCCATGCCCCGGCATCGTCCGTTGGACAAAAAACTGCCATTGTATCGTCCAGCACTTCTCGCAGCACGGGCAAATCACTGGAAAGAATGGCGCGCCCGGCGGCCATGTATTCGAACATTTTCATCGGGCTGCAAATCTCGGCTGTATTCCCGCCACTGGATGTGGCTACCGTGCGCCCATAAGGCATCAGCAAAACATCCGCAGCAGACTGGTAGAGCGGGATGCGTTCGTTCGGCATAAAGCCGGTAAAGGTGACATTAGTGAGACCCGCGGCGCGCTCTTTCCAGATTCCCAAGTCCACCTGGCGGCCGCCCACCCAGACGAAGCTGGACTGTGGAAATTTGGCTGCCAGCCCCAGGAATAGGTCTGCGCCGCGGCCTACATAGAGATGACCAGTACAGAGCACAGTGGGGGCTTTAGGCAAGCCAAGAGTGCAGCGGGCAGACGCCGGGTCGGGGAGCAAGGCATATCGCTCGAGATCCACGCCATCGGGAGCAATGACTGTCTGTTTTTGCGGTAAGTCCAGAGCGTGTCTTAATGCCTCGGTGATAGGCAGCAAGCGTTTGCGTCCGGGAATGGTCAAGAAGAGGCGCAGCCAAATTGGTCCAACATGTCCCTTGGGGAAGTCGTGCAGTTCCAGCATGGTGGGAAACCCAGCCAGCAGACCGAGGGCGGCTGACTGAAGCGGCCAGGCATAGAGCAGATCCGCCCCCAAGCGGCGCACCTTCCGAACCGCCTTCCATGGGAACAGGCGTCGACTATAAAAAGAAAGCCATTCGATATTGAAAAGGTGCTCCAGGCCATAATGTTCAATCAACTGCTGATTGCTGATTGTCACTTCTTGATTGCCGGGTACGAGCAAAGTGACAACATGCCCCAATTGCGCAAAGGCCTGACAGACTTTCATCACCTGGATGCTATTGGCCGTATCCGAAGGGATTTGCGCGGCTGAGATACAAGCTATTCTCATTTTTCGTCGCGTTCTTTATCCACATCCAGCAAGCTCATGCGCATGGCAGAGAGTTGTTCGGCGATCAAGCCAAAAAAGAAACACAACAGACCGGTTACGATGGCTAGCATGGCTCCCACGCTGACGCCGCGGGCGCGCAGCATGATCGGGATTCCCCAGACAAGCCCAAATCCAATGCAAAAAAAGGAAAGTGGTAAAAAGACGCGCAACGGGTTGAATAACATGGCAATATTGATGATTTCCATGACAGTTTGGATAGCGGTAAAGGTATTGATG
>JBEKVG010000243.1:0-4938 GCA_049514195.1 Anaerolineales bacterium
AAGGTTATAGACTTTTTCTTGGAATCTTCCGCCTTTTTGCGAGAACATAACATAAGAATAAAACGGAAACAGGAAGCAAATGAAGATTATCAGGAACAGGAACGCCATAATTAGGCGATAAAAGGAATCAAGAGGAACGATGATTAGAACACCCGCGCCCAGAGAGGATAACCCCAAGATAAGCAAAATCTTTTTTCGGATCCAATTTCCGTAATCTAATTGTGTTTCCATGTTTCTCTCTCAATCTTGAACACGCGCCTAACTTTGCGGCTCAGCGGCGGGATTGGCGAGACTCCTTCACATTATCGCGCAGTTCTGACAAACCGCGCCTGCGTGCGAGCGGCGGAGCCGCTGTCCGATGGAGCCGGTGTTGGGCGGCTTTATGTTTACTACCGGATATATTTCTTCAATTGCCTCTTTACTTTATTTGCAGCATTATCGACAGAGGCGGAAACTTCATCTCCTCTCGCACCATAAATTATCTTACGCCAGCTTTTTATTTGCCCACCTTCGCCTTCTCTAATATCTCTCAACGGGCTTTTCGCTTGCTCTAGCAGATATTCGAAATAGGAGTCGATCGCGAGAAATAAATCCTGGTACATTGTTTCAAACGGTTGTATCAACCGAGCATCATCTTCGCTCAAAAGTACCTCTGCCTCCCAACTAACTTCGTGAAGTTTCCTTAGAGTTTCTTGTAATGGTTGGAGACGCTGCCATCGCGCGTAATGCTCATTCAACACAAAGCTTTCTCCCGGATGTTCATTGTCGCTTTTCTTTCGGCTTGCCGATTCCGCTAAATAAGTCCATGCATTCCGGGCACGATCATATTCATCACGAAACTGGAGAGCCAATAGGATCATTTTCCGAGCAGCTTCAAATTTAGTTTTCCCGACAAGTTCTGCGCGCCATTGCCATAACCCGACAATACCAAAGACTGCGGCGACAGCAATAGCTAAATTACTGATTACAGCAATTAATTCTGTCAGCCATTGCGGAATCGGCAACATAATGATGACCTCACTTTTCTAATAAGCAGCCCAACGGTTTGCGTCAGGCGCTCGGCGGATTGCGCCAGCCACCCATGAATTCGGGAGGCGTAGCCGAGTCGCCTGCACGCTTTGTTAGCCCGTGCATGATTGAGAAAACACCAAACTCTGTCGTCACTTGCCAAACTCATAGGACTGACCTAATTCAAGAGCAAAACGAACAAACTCTATTGTGTTTTTTACTTCACTTGCTTCAACAGGCTGACGAACCTTTAAAGATGGATTTGGGCGTTCATCCCATGCTCGCTGAATAAGAACACTCCACTGATTGTCTAAAGTGTTTTTAGCCCACTGTGCCCCAGATAATTTTGATGCTATTCTACCCGTATTGAGCGAATGTAACATGCGGCAGTACATTAACACCACAAAAGGTTGCGCCCACTTATTCTCCATTTTCCATCCACCAGAAATAATTTCGTTACCCCATTCTTGCATTGTGGATATTATTTCTTTTCGTAAATCATTAGCAGGTACGAAATCTATTAACTCTTTCGCAGGGATTCCTGCTAAAGTTATTCCGTGTTCACGCACAACCCATCGAACGACCAAGGTATTATCATGGTTTGACAAAACTAATTTATCGAAGGTGTTATTAAGATACCAAAGTCCTTTGAATGTGGTATCAAGATACCAAAGCCCCTTGTTGGCATAGTTACCACTTTTTAGAATGTTTTTTGGAAAATAAGAGCCTTCAAGGTGCTTGGCCCATTCAGATTCTAAATTGTAGATTCGTGCGTGCATGATTTGTAGTGCTTGTAAATCTGTATCGGATATATCGTTTTCAACGACAATCATAATATCAACATCGCTGTCATTGTCCCAATCGCCAATCGCAAGAGAACCCTGCAAGTATGCAGAGACAAAATTATCCCTCAATATTTCTTGAACACTTTTTACAAGCTCGTGTAATATGGCGTTCAATTCGGGATTTGAAGTTGGAAAATTTGCGCTCATTGATTCCTTGTTTTGCAAAGAACGGGCTAACTATGATTCGGTAAGTAAAACTTATATATCATACACTTTGTGCATAGTATATGATTCTTCCTGGAGTTAGTAAATAAATGTAAAAGCAAAGCCATCCACTCTATTGATTTAGAAGCTTACGCAAGTTTCTTATCGGCAGTGCAACTTTATTATGAAGAACCCCTGCTGACCAATCGCAATGGATTGGGCTATGAAGTCATCATTGAGATTGGCAAGAAATGGTACGCCTTTCATCCGATGGTCTGTTTACCCGCTTAACATTCCACAGGCTAAACGGTTAACAGGATAACCCCATACAAAAAGGAGAACCCGTATGTTACCAGACACCGCAGTAGCCGAAGTTATTGAAACTTCACAAGAAAAGAAAATCAAGGTCAGCGCCGCTACTGGCATCGCCCCTGAGAAATTCCAGGGCATCCACTGCCTTCCTTGGCCTCGATCAATGCACGCTTGGCATAGGCTAGAACGAATGGCACAAACTGATCATTCTTATCGATAATCTCAACCAGACTGCTGTAATCGCTCTCGTCGATATCAACTAAATCTGCCTGGTAAAAACGGCGAGCGAGAACGTCTGCTTTCAGGACATTGAATTGCTCGACCTTCTTGGAGCTGAGGATAGTCGAAAAGACATCCCCAACGGTCATCTCCCTGCCGGCTGTCATATGCGGCATCCCATTGACGATCAACGGCTGACCATTGTCTTGCAAGTAAACATCCTGCTCTATCATCACTGGCTTGCCATTGTACCGATTGATTACGGTCCCTGCTTTGATTTTCATTTTTCTACTGGTTAAACAACGGTAGTGAAACCATACGCATTCAAGGCGATTCGGAGTGCCTTGATCGCGGTGATGGCGGTGGCGAGATCGGTTGGCACGGCGCATCCGACTTGTTGGGCAACAGCTACGGCGCCAAAGAAACCGATCCTGGCTTCGGCGACTGCATCGAAGCGGATACACTCATACGTGCCTTCTGCGTCATAAGCATTGAAGACAGTGCGGGTTGTATAGAATGAATGGCTATTGCTGATATAAGCTGGCAATATCTCGAATATAGGACTTTCTGACGAACTATCCTGGCCCAGCCACAATTGGCTGCCATGGACATTTAACGTGCGGTAAGTCACGCCGCCTGCGGCGAGAGTGCAAGCCACACCGACAAGCGGGCTGGCTGCACCACGTCCGCGCAAGAATTCCTTACCGACGATAGCCGATCCGTTGTTGTAGCCGGCTTCCAGGGAGACGTCTGCGGCTGCGCTGGCATGGGTGGCGACATTCCACGCCCACTTGAGCGAACCCATCACTTGGGCTGCTGTGGTGGAACTCTTGCCAGATAATAGGACTGAGCCGCCATCACCGGCGGCGCCGGATCCCCTGGCTGTCAATCCCAAAATGACTGAGATACCAGCGGCGGTATCGTTTCTGGTGATCTGAGCGATAGATGTTGTTACGGTCTGGGTAGTATAGCCGGTGACAATAAACTGCTGCCGGTTGGCTGATCCGTCTATGGAAACCTGGTCTCCGGCCCTAATCAAGCCGGCATTGGTATAGATGGCATAATTTGAAGTAGTGGCGCCGGATACACTGGCAATATAGAACGCATATATATAGCCGATGGAACCGGTGCCGGCAATCGAAGGCGAGTCAATGCGGATGGCGTAAGCTGTACCGATCGAGCCGGTCCCACTGATGCTTGGGACAGTGACGGCCATGCCACGGGCATTGGAGATTGTGCCTGTGGAGGCGGACACGCTGATAATTTCTGCATAGGCATAAGAAATTATTCCGCCACCTGTATTGGTGATCTGTAAACTCTGGCCATAGGCATAAGACAATGTGCCAGTGGAACGGTTAGCGACCTGGTTATTCAGGGCGAAAGCATAATCGGTAAGGTTGGTATTATCGTTGAAAGTTTGGTTGAGGAAAGTACCGATTGTGGTCAGGTGGGCTGCTCCCTGGCCGATCATATTTGTGAAGAGAGTATAAATCTTGGTTGACGAATCGGTTGGCGGATTATGAATTCCATACAACTGAATAGTGTATGGATACCCGGAAGTGGATACATCTGTCTTACTGGTCTTGAGCAGGACATCGGTGACTGGGGCGACGCCGATGCCAAAGTATCCCTGGCCTGATACGGAGGAAAGGACTGCTCCGGCGCTGTCCTCCCATGTCTGGAGCCTGGCTGTCTGCGTGGAATGCCCCTGCACTCGCACTTGGATCTGATCGGATGTGCCATCGACCATCTGCTGCGTCGTGAAGACATTGGCTGAGCCCAGGAGAGCCGCTGTGCCGCTGGCTGGGATATTCAGGTTATAAGTATCGGTCGCCGTCAGGGTGAGCGTCTTACCGGCTGTGATGGCTGCCTGGAGGGTAGCTGTTGCGGTAGCCTGGAGCGTGAGGATATGATTGGTTGGGGCGATCAGGTTGGCGGCCTGTAGTGTTTTTGTATTAGTAACGAACTCAGCCACCTGACCAACAACTCCTGCTCCAGTGATATCGCCGGTGCCCAGGGTATGCCATGCTCCGCCTGTCCAAACGTACAGGAGACCGTCTGCGAGGCTCCAGGCGAAGTCTTTGCCTGGGATCTGCACGCTGGGCGCATCTGCCCTGTATTGGACATCTGAGAATGCATCGACTGCATCTGCCAAAGCCTGGACATTATTCACTGAGGCATTGAGCACGCCGATAAAGCCATTGGTGGCAAGCTGGCTGTAGGCGGCGGTATACAAAGCGGCGGAAGGGATATACCCGCCGGGCGTATTGGAGAAATATTGGAGCGGGCGCAACTCCATGTACCAGGCGGGCTCTTTTCTTTTCCCCTCCCGGGCATTGAAGATCTCGGTGACATCCAGGACGGACTTGCACGGAGTAAAGCCTTGAATGCCTGGATCGAATTCGACGCA
>JBEKVG010000244.1:0-4915 GCA_049514195.1 Anaerolineales bacterium
ATAAAGGGACTTATACATGGTGTAATTCTCATAAATATTGATAATATAGTCACGCGTCTCATCAACGCGGATGGTTTCCAAGAACAAGTCCGAATCCGGACCGGATAGGTAGCGCCAGATTTGAGCTGCTTCAGGGCCAGCATTGTAGGCTGCCAAGGCCGTGAAAAGGTCGCCATTGAAGCGAATACGTTGTTGTTGCAGGTAGGTTGTACCGAGGGAAACACTTACATTTGGCCGGTACAGGTCGTCTGAGGTATACCCAGGGGGCCAATCGAGGCTATCTGAAATGGTTTTTCCGGTATCCGGGGTTATTTGCATCAATCCGCGTGCTCCCGCAGTCGACCGGACGAATCCTTCAAACAGGCTTTCTTGGCGCATAACGGAAAACAAGAATAGAGGATCAAATCCAGCCTGTTGAGCGGCTGGAACGACAAGGTCTTGATAATACAAACCAAAGCGAACATAATTGAAATAAGCCGGCGCGGCGAGTGTCTGGGATAGTGTGTTCATTCCAGCCAGTGTGAGCACCTGGCGCATGGCTGTGATGGCGGGATTATAGAGACCCAGATCCAGCAGATAATTTGCCAGCCGGTAAGTGTTGGCGGGATTTTGCCCAACGGCTGTGAGCAGATCTTCGAATTCCAGCCGGGCCTCGTCTTTTAGGCCAAGAGTCCATAATTCGGTTCCGCGGATCAAGCGCGGGTCCGAAAGGAGAGTTCCGGGATTGCTCAGATCGGTATCCGTGGGTAGGTTGAAGGTCACGCGTATCCACGCCTCTGCCTGGATACGTTCTGCACTCAGATCCACCGAAAAATTCGTCGCCGGTGGTATCTCAAAAGCAATGCGCTTGAGGAGCATATCCTGGGAACGCAAGCTGTAGTAATCGGTCGGGTCTAGAGCAGCAGCCTGCTTCCAGGAGGTCTGTGCAGAGGCGTTATCGCCTAATGCCTGTTGCGTTTTGCCGATCCAAAAGTAAGCGCGTGCCTGGTCGTCGAGTACGGTGGAAAACTGGAGGTCGCGCTGAAAGGTGACCAGTGCCTGATCGTAATTCACAGCTCGGTAGTGCGCAATCCCGGCCCAGAAAAGTGCCTGCGGTACAAGGTCACTGCCGGGATAAGTATCTGCGATGCTTTCCCAGACGCGCGCCGCATCCTCCAAGCGGTTGCCGCGTTCGTAATTACGCCCTGCGTTGAGTAGCGACTGCGGAGCAAACATAATATCCGGGTTTGCCTTGGCGTAATCCATATATGTTTGGGCGGCGGCAGCATAATCAGCCAGTACTGACCATTGAATATCTGCTTTTTCGCCCCAAGCGGACTGCCAGTTTTTATTATCCGGAAAATTCGTTATGAAGTTGGTAAGCTCAGTCAGCCCCTCCTGGTAATAACCCAGGTTGAGTAATGACATTGCTTGATAGTAAAGTGCTGTCCCATCATTTTTTGGATTAGCAGTAGCGTAGTGCTGAAATGCATCCGAGGCATATCCATATTGACCGGCGAAATAATCTGTCAGGCCGCGGTTTAAATCATCCACCGGTACATTGGCGTTCACCAAAGCGACCAGTGCGCTGTATGAATCGTAAGACGTAGGATAATTGTTGACTGCATCCTGGAAACGTTGGTAAGCCTGGTCCGTCTGGCCGATCGAAAGATACAGCCGGCCAGTAAGCAGATCCATCTGGGCCTTGACGTAATCGCTGGAACTAGCCTTTGAAATGGAATCATACAGATTGAGTGCAGAGGTTGTATCGCTCGAACTCGCATAAGCTTGTGCAATCTTGATTTGCAGCGCAGTATCGTCACCGATGTGCGGAGCGGCTAGCGCTTTTTTATAAGCAGAGATGGCCTCGACAAAGTTTCCGGCGGCGTTGTAAGCATCGCCGAGCCGTTCCTGGACGAAGCTGTCAAGAATGCCGGGGCGTGATGTAAGATAGACCGTATATGCATGTACAGCTTCGGGATATCTTTCCAGGGCCATGTAAATTTCCCCCATGATGAAATAAGCCTGTGCGGTATTTGGGCTGCTTGAATAGTTGTTGACCAGGTTCCCCAAGTCCACCAGGGCCTTGCCAGTATTCCCGGTTGCATATTCGACGCGTCCCAGACCCCATAGGGCAACTGCCCGCGTTTCCGGGTTCGTTGCGTTGGAAAGTGCTGTCTGGAATTCCATTTGGGCGTTTAAGAAATCTCCGTTAAAGAAGAGCTGATCTCCAGTCTTCAAGAGGATTTCCGGAGTGGGCGTGGGTGAAAGGGTTAGAGAGGCTGTAGGTGTAGCAGGGGGAGTAATGACCGAGGGCAGGCTTTGGCTGGGTGCTGCAGTGAAGCTGGGAGTGGAGGTAGGCTTGGATGGGGTTGATTTAATTGCGCAGGCAGCCAGCAGGATTGCCATCAGACCTGTAAATATCCGTTTTATGACCATCCCAATCTTATAATTTAGAAAAAGAAGTGTGTCAATGCTTGCGAATCAAGTGAAATCAGACATAAGACCAATTCTTTGACAATCTCCCTCTCCCGTGTTAGACTTTGCAGGCTTTCTCTGGCGCTCTCCCCGAGAGCGCTTTTTCCTGTGATTCTCATGCGAACAGTATTTTGGGAAGATGACTCTCTCAAGATGATCGACCAGCGCTGCCTGCCGGCTTCGCTGGAAGTGATCTCATTGCATACCTGTCTTGAAGTAATCGAAGCCATCCGGAACATGACGGTACGCGGCGCGCCAGCGATTGGGGCGGCCGCCGCCTTTGGGCTGGCGCTCGCTGCGAAGGGATCTCAAGCCAAAACCACCTCACAACTTTTCTCGGACCTGGAATATGCTGTGGCTGAATTGAAAGCCTCCCGACCAACAGCAGTAAATCTGGGGTGGGCAGTGG
Source organism: Anaerolineales bacterium (assembly GCA_049514195.1). Lineage (GTDB taxonomy): Bacteria > Chloroflexota > Anaerolineae > Anaerolineales > Villigracilaceae > UBA877. Next base: position 2,867 of record JBEKVG010000244.1, read on the forward strand.
ATCGGGTGATGAAAGTGATAAGGGAGAAGGGTGAAGGAAGAAGGTTAGAGGAACTGCAAATTGCGGTGCTTGCCGAAGCCCAGCGCATCGCTGATGATGATGTGGAGATCAACAAACGCATGGCCTTATTCGGCGCAACGTTGATCGAGGATGGTGACACCATCATTCACCACTGCAATACCGGCGCTCTAGCGGTGGTGGACTGGGGCACAGCCTTGGGTGTGGTCCGCACGGCGTATGAACAGGGTAAACGTGTCCATGTGCTGGTAGACGAGACCCGCCCACGTTTGCAGGGGGCTCGCTTGACCGCCTGGGAATTACAGCAATATGGTATTTCTTATGAAATCATCAGTGACAACATGGCCGGACATTTTCTGCGCACCGGCCAGGTGCAGAAAGTCCTTTTCGGCGCGGACAGGATCGCCGTAAACGGCGATATTGCCAACAAGATTGGCACATACATGCTGGCGCTGGCCGCCCAGGATAATGGCGTGCCGGTTTATTCGGTAGCCCCGACCTCGACCATCGATCTTTCGCTGGCGGATGGCAGTCAAATTCCCATCGAAGAGCGCGATCCGGATGAGGTTTTAGGGATACAATTCCATGGGGAGCGCGTCGTCCCGGACGGGGCCAAAGCTCGAAACCCGGCTTTCGATGTGACACCCCACCGGTTGATCACGGCAATCGTGACTGAGAATGGGATTGTCAGGCCGCCATTTGATGTAAACCTGCGTTCCATGTTGGCACGTTAGCACGTTCGTAAGGTGCACGTTTTAACAGATAACGTGTAAACTTGCCAACGCTTAGGAGACTCATGAATATTTTATTAACCGGTTCTGTTGCCTATGACTACCTGATGACCTTCCCGGGCCTGTTCAAGGAGCAAATCCTGCCTGAACGGCTGGAGAAGATCAGCCTGTCGTTTTTGGTTGATTCCATGTCCAGGCAGCACGGCGGGATAGCACCGAATATTGCCTATACCATGGCTTTGCTGGGAGAACATCCGCATGTCATGGCGACTGTTGGCGAGGATTTTGGGGAATATCGTGCATGGCTGGAGAGCAAAGGTGTGGACACTGTGCTGATGCAGGTTGTTCCTGGACTTTACACCGCCTCGTTCTTTGCAACCACGGATCAGTCAAATGCCCAGATTGCCAGTTTTTATCCAGGAGCGATGGGAGTCGCAGCCCGGCAAAGCTTGCACGAGGTTCAGGAACGCCCCGACCTGGTAGTCGTCTCGCCCAACTCGCCGGAAGCCATGACCAAGTTCGCGGCGGAATGTCGTGAATTAAAAATTCCTTATTTGTATGATCCCAGCCAACAGATCCTGCGTCTGGAAGGGCCGGAGCTGGCACGTGACATGGAAGGAGCTCATTTCTTGTTCGTCAATGATTATGAGTTCGGGTTGATCTCCAAGAAAACCGGACTTGATCTTGCTCATATGCTTCAACACGTGGATGTGATTGTGGTCACGCGCGGCAAGGACGGTTCGTCTGTGTATGCGGATGGAAAGGAGTGCAATATTCCGGTGGTCTCGGAAGTCTGCATTGTGGATCCCACGGGTGTGGGGGATGCTTTCAGAGCTGGTTTCCTGAGCGGCTATGCACATGGTTGGAGCTGGGAATTGTGCGGCCAGATGGGTTCTCTGGCGGCGACATATTGCTTGGAACAAAAGGGCCCGCAAAATCATTCATTCACCCGTCTCGGTTTTGTAAAACGTTTCCGGGAGCATTTTTATGACCAGGGCATTCTGGACGCGCTTATTCTGTAATCCTATTTTTAGGAGATGAACATGAACACATACGACATAAAAGATAAATCGCTGGCCGAAGGCGGGCGACGGCGCATCGAATGGGCCGAACGTGAGATGCCCGTCCTGCGCACCATCCTGAAGCGCTTTGAGAAGGAAAAACCCCTTAAGGGCATCCGATTGTCGGCCTGCCTGCACGTGACAACGGAGACCGCCAACCTAGCCCGCACGCTGGTGGCCGGCGGCGCAGATTTGGTATTGACCGCCTCTAACCCGCTCTCCACGCAAGATGATGTGGC
>JBEKVG010000245.1:0-5516 GCA_049514195.1 Anaerolineales bacterium
GAGCACCTTTATTACCAAGAATTGTGAAATTAACATAAGCATCTACAGGTCGAAACCAATAAATGTACCTACGGGTCGAAACAAGTTACTATCGATCCATACTTATTTCGACGGATAGGTACTTTATAATTCTTTATAATATGATGTTGGGCTTACGATTGAGAGAGCTTTACTCGCCCAAGAATTACCTGATGCTGTTTATTGCACCGCATCGCAAAGCGAATATCAAACGACATGATAGGATTTATTTGCTGCTCATTTTTTTGAGCGCTCTGCAATATGTCATCAGTGAAAGTCCCCTCCACATCATCGCATTTTTTTCCGTTGTTTTCCACAGTCATACTGACGCTGTATCCCCCTGCGGGATACAACGTGGCATCCGGGAAAGTCATGCCGACAGAAAACGGCGTGTTTAACCCCGGGGAAAATACGAGAGTCCACCCCTCAATTTTTATCTGGATGGCGGTGGTATCATCCAGAAAAGCAGCCTCTGGCTTTTCGGTAATGACTGTTGTCTTTCCTTCTCCCAACCACTCGCCGGGTTCGGACACAACGCAAAGCCCGTCTATCAGGTCCTTGCATGCGGGCTGCATATCCAGCGTAAGCTCTCCCGTCTGTTTTGTGGATGTTGCGTTTTGAACCGGGGTGCAGCTGGCCAGGAGGATGAACAATGAAATGATGCATATTCTTTTCATGATATTTTTGGTGCGGCAACCTCCCGCCTCAGCGGTAGGTCGAGGCACATTCTCCTTTCTTTAAAATATTGATTTTGCGTTATGTTTTACTACTCTTCTTCGATTTTTTCAAGAGCCAACCACATCGTCTGCAGGCGACATTGGCTCCGCCGCTGATAGTATACACCTGGTTTACCAAGAGTGTACCATAATAGTGAGAGTTTGTTTCGCCTGCCGCTGCGCCTTATCCAAGCCGGCGATCGGCATCGTGGTGCTGACAACCACGGCTTCGGCTGCGTTACTCCGAACGGGCTGGAACCCTTGGACTGTGATGCTACTCATGCTGACGATGGGTACGGTAATGGGCGCCATTATGGGTTATTTCATTACCTACCTGAAAGTGTAACCATTTATCGCCACCCTGGCAGGTATGTGGATTGGCAGGACTATAACCCCAGCGACTACCCAAATTATGTTCATATCGGCACGCCGCCTGTGATCGGTGCAGATGGTGTCATCTATGGCTTATATGGTGATCCTTCCATTGCGGATGCAACCATAGCCCTCTCAAAAGCGACGGCTGAATGGACGACCTCCGTTGTGGTTTCGAAGGATGTCACAGGTCTTTATGTCTTGGTAAGTGTCGAGACAAGACAGTCTAAGTATTTCGTGAGCCACGTTATCGATTTCACCAATAAACTAGCCAAAGTTAGAAATAATATTGCGTCAGGCTGACCAATCAGGTCAGCCTGTTTTATCATTCTTCCCTCAAACACCCCAAGAACCTGTACTTCCGGTCCATCGGCGGGAATAATCAGGGTTTTCATACTTTGTGAAAACCGTGGGATCTTGCGCCTTCTGGCACGTGTTAATTGACAGTTTAGGTTAAAATCAGATAAGAAGTTGTAACTAAATAAATCGACTCTTTTCTTCAAATATAAGCGAGGGAGAATGTTAAATCTACTCCGACCCAATTCCAGTATGGTTCTGGCATTTCCGTTTTTTTCGGTTGCCTTCCAACCGTTAACCTTTTCAGACGAAATAGATGCTGAGCGGCGGCGCAAGGGCTCCGGACCGGAAGGTCGCGCCGAAGCTCCTGTTTATCGAGAGGGTGGGGGCGGCTCGGGTGGCGGTGGCTTGCAGCCATCCTCGAGTGGAGGCGGAAGTGGCGGCATTAAACTGCCTCCCTGGATGATCATCATCCTTCTTATTCTGGCAGTACTTTTTGGCGGGAAAGGTCTAATAGGCCAATTGCTCGGAGGAAGTAGTGCCACCAGCAACCCGGTACCGGTAGAAGAAACGACTCTCGCCAATATTGCCACGGAGGTTCCCACGGTCCAATCCGCACCGGTGGCTGGATTCACGCCTCCAACCAGCTCCAAAGCCGGCAGTTGGACGGTCATGCTCTACCAGGATGCGGATGACGAGGTTCTGGAGCAGGATGTCTTCACCGATTTTAATGAGGCTGAACGTGTCGGCTCAACGGACAAGGTGAATATTGTTGCCCAATTGGATCGCTTTAGCGGCGCGTTTACCGGCGATGGCAACTGGACTTCCACCCGTCGCTATTATGTGACCAAGGACAATGACCTGACTGCCATCCATTCAAAGCTGGTGGCCGACCTGGGCGAACTCAATATGTCTGACCCGGCCACACTGGTGGATTTTGCCACTTGGGCAGTGAAAACCTTCCCGGCCGATCACTATGTGCTGATCCTCTCGGATCATGGCATGGGCTGGCCAGGTGGTTGGACCGACCCTGCGCCTGCCAGCTATACAACAGAAAAGGCTCCACTTTCAAAGTTGGTTGGTAATGCGATGTACATGGACCAGGTGGACACTGCCCTAGGGCAGATCCGCCAGCAGACGGGCATTGATAAATTTGACATTGTTGGCATGGATGCCTGTTTGATGAGCCAGATTGAGGTGTTGGACGCTCTCGAACCACATGCCCTCTATGCCATCACATCTGAAGAGACCGAACCCGCTGTAGGCTGGGCTTATACTGCTTTTTTGCAGGCTCTCACCCAGAATCCCGGTATGAGCGCGGCGGACCTGTCAAAGCTGGTGGTGCAAAGCTATATTGTCGACGATCAACGTATCGTGGACAATCAAGCACGCGCGAATTTTCTGTCTGAGCTGGGAGGCGGAAACGCGAGCGCAAGTCAACTTGCCCAGGAAATCGGCAAGGATGCGACCCTCGCTGCCGTAGATCTGTCGAAGGTTCCAGCGTTGATGGATAGTGTCAATGCTCTGTCCTACGCAATGCAAAATGCGAACCAGTCTCAAATTGCTAGTGCGCGCGATTATGCGCTATCATTTACCAGCGTTTTCGGTAAGTCCGTCCCGCCCGCCTACATCGATCTAGGCAGCTTCGTGCAGATTCTTAAACAGCAGAGTAGCGATTCCACTGTCCGGCAACTCTCCGACCAGGTTCTTTCGAACATCCGGCAAGCCGTGATTGCCGAAAAACACGGCAGCAGCAGGAACGGTGCAACCGGTGTTGCAATTTATTTCCCCAACTCCAGCCTGTATGGCAGCCCCTACAGCGGACCACAATCCTATACGGTGATTGCCAAACGGTTTACGCAGAATTCCCTTTGGGATGATTTTCTAGCCTTTCATTACAATGGCCGCTCCTTTGATGCCGCTACGCGCGAGTCAGTCATTCCGGCCTCTAACCTACCTTCGCGTGCGCCGGGCCTTGGAAAAATTACAGTCTCACCATTGCGACTGTCCTCAGATAGCGCCGCGCCTGGCCAGCCAGTGACGATGCGGGCGGATATCAGCGGCATCAATATTGGTAATATTTATTTGTTTGTCGGTTACTATGACCAAAGTTCCAACTCCATTTTTGTGGCCGATACGGATTTCTTAGAAAGCCCCAATACCCAACAGGTAGATGGAGTGTATTATCCAAAATGGGGCGATAATGGCGCTTTCACAGTTAAGTTCGACTGGGATCCCTATATTTTCACCATTTCGGACGGTCAGAAATCTACAGTTGCGCTGTTTACACCTCAGGAATACGGCGCAACTGCCGCAGAGGCGCTCTACAGCGTGAATGGCGTGTATACATATTCCTCCAGCGGTGACCAATTGAATGCACGTCTGAACTTCCGGGACGGGAAACTGGTCAGCGTCTTCGGCATCACCGGGCAGGGGGATACAGGAGCTCCGCATGAGATCATCCCGCAAACCGGTGACACCTTCACGATCCTGGAAAAATGGCTCCAGCTTGATTCCCAAGGCAACGTACAGAAAACCGTTTATCAGGAAGGCCAGACGACACTCAGCTTTACTGGACAGCCCTTTACCTGGCAGGAGACTTACGCCGCGCAAGGCAATTACATTATCGGTTTTGTGGTTACCGACCTGGACGGCAATTCCCAGGAAGTGTATGGCCAAGTTACCGTCAAATGACCGAAAACAATCGCTGCGACAATCTACCGATTATCCAATCGTGGTTGAGCGCCTGAAAAAGCCGTCCAAAGGAGGTACTCATGCAACTATTTTGGAGCAAAAAACAACAAAATGACCAGGCCAGTCTGGTGGCAGCTATGCAGGGAACTACCGAATTTGCCCTGGATCTCTATCGGAATCTGCGCGCAACGGAAGGGAATCTTTTCTTCTCCCCCTACAGTATTTCAGCGGCTCTGGCCATGACCTATGCCGGCGCACGCGCAGACACCCAAACCCAGATGGCGCACGCCCTCCACTTTCTCCCGGATCAGAAGCAACTTCATCCAGCCTTTGCACTTCTGGCAGCCAGGTTGGAAGAAGCAGGGAAGAAGGGCCATGTTCAATTGAGCGCTGCAAATACGCTCTGGCCACGAACAGGCTATACCTTTCTGAAAGAATTCCTCAACCTTGCCAAAAAGTTCTATGGAGTGCAAATCACGCCAGTTGATTATGATGATGAAGAAGCCGCGCGCAACACGATTAATAAATGGGTCGAAGAAAAAACCGAGGGCAAGATCAAGGATTTAATCGCCTCAGGTGTCCTTGATAGCGCGACTCGCCTGGTCCTGGTCAATGCAATTTATTTCAAGGGGGAGTGGGGGAGCCAGTTCGACCCAAGACTGACCAGCCAGGCGCCGTTTATGGTTGCGTCGGGCGAGCCAGTCCAGGTACCAATGATGACCTGCAAGCATGCCTTCAAATATACAGAAGACAGCGATTTGCAAATCCTGGAGTTGCGCTATGCTGGGGATGATCTGACCATGCTTGAGACGGAGGTGGATGTATACCTGCCGAGGTTCGAGCTTAGCTTCCCGTTCCGGCTGGATGACACGCTGAAATCCATGGGAATGGTGTATGCATTTTCTGATCAAGCAGACTTTTCGGGGATGGATGGCAGCCAGGAGCTATATTTGGGAGCTGTCCTGCATAAGGCTTTCGTGGCTGTCGAAGAGCAAGGCACCGAGGCAGCCGCCGCAACCGCAGCGATCATGACGCTGAAGGCAATTTCCTTTTCTCCTGTCGCCTTTCGCGCCGATCATCCATTTGTCTTTTTAATCCGTGAGAAAAGTACGGGATGTATTCTGTTTATTGGCAGGGTGGTGAACCCATTGTAAGATCCGCGCCAATCCGCAGGCAGCTCCACCGCCAGTTGGCCAAACCGTTGACTTTTTAGCTACCAGCCTGCTTGTCGGTTTAGACGACAACGGGCAGCCGACCTATAAAGCCAAAGGCGGACAGTACATCAAATTCGACATCCACACTTGCCGGAAGTCCTCCCCGTTGTTGGCATCGACCCCGCTAGCTTAAAGCCCGGTCCGAATACTATCAGCCTGCACCTGGTCGACCTCATGGGTGAGAAAGATCCTCGGAAGGTAATCG
>JBEKVG010000246.1:0-4898 GCA_049514195.1 Anaerolineales bacterium
TTGCCGGTCCCGGATGTCCAACTCTGGCGACCTTGGGACCGCGGTTTTCCATCCTTGTATCAGATCACTATCTCTTTGCATACCACTGAAGAAGAAGCCGAAATCTCCTCCCTTTTCGGCTTTCGCACTACTAAATTGGAAAAGGGTTTCCGTTGGCTCCTCAATGGACAGCCATATTTTATTCGTGGTTCAAATTACATTGGTTCGCAGTGGCTGTCGGAAACCCTCTTTCAGGAAGCAGCCGCCTCAAAAACTCACCCGTTCGGTGGTGGTGCAGATGGCGACTTTTTCACTCGCGATGTTGCTCTGGCCAAACAGGCTAACTTGAACTTGCTGCGCGTACATGCCCATGTCCTGCCGCCCGAATTCCATACCGCTTGTGACCGGGCCGGGATGCTGGTCTGGCAGGATTTCCCATTGCAGTGGGGTTACTCAGACGAAGCAGGTTTCCAGGCTGAGGCCGAACGCCAGATGCGCGCAATGCTTGTCCTGCTTTATAACCATCCGTCCATTGTAGCCTGGTGCTGTCACAACGAAAGTCCCTGGGATGCACCCTGGATGGCTGGAGCGGCTGGTGGAACTTATGATCCCAGCCAGAACCGCGCACTGGATACGAATTTACAGGCAATTGCCAGAGAGATCGACCCTGACCGCTACGTTCACCTCAGCTCCGGTACTGGTGACGGACATACCTATCCGGGCTGGTATCACGGTCACTGGCGTGATTATGGGGATCTACCGGGCGCGCCTTTTATTACCGAGTACGGTGCGCAGGGCTTGCCTGTTAAGGAAAGCCTCCAGCGTATGATGCCCCAATTTGGTCCCGATGCCGGGTTTGCTGAATTATTACGGCTGAAGACCTGGATCGAATCCATCCGGAAAGTCAGCCCATTATCCAAGCTTTTCATTAAGTTCGGCTTTGCACTCTTCAGATTCATGGAAAAGCATCCGAGACTAAAACGGTTTAAGGAATCTTTCATGGAGTGGGGCATGAAAAGAGGTCAGACCGCCGGACGTTCCATTTATCAAAACCTGCCTGCGCAGGAAGAAATACCCGCAGATTTACAGCATGCTCGCCAGGTTTGGCAAACCTGGCAATTCCATGACACACAGTTTATGGAAGCTTTTGAGAATGGAATTAAAACTGGGTCTTCTCTTGAAGATTTCATAGACAACAGCCAGGCTTATCAGGCTCATCTCATCCAATATGGCACAGAATGTTACCGGCGCGCCAAATATACCAAAGTCACCGGCATCATCCAGTTCGATTTCACCGATCCCTGGCCGGCTGTGACCTGGTCGGTGCTGGATTACTGGCGCCAACCCAAAACCGCCTTCGACGTCCTGAGGTGCTCTATGCAGCTAGTTCTACCCAGTTTTCACTTGCCGGAGAAAATCCAAGCTGGGAAGGCCACGCTGGCTACCTTCTGCGCCATAAACGACCTGTCCGATGACCTCTGCGGCACTCAATGCACCTGGCAGCTTACAGGCAATAAAAACGTGATTTCTTCCACATCCTTCCCGATTGACATCCCGGCGGATGGGATATCTGAGAATGTTAAAGTGACTTTGCCTTCCTTGAGTAACGGTTTATACAGGCTGAATGTCACACTGAGCTCTGGTAGTAAAATCCTGGGTGACAATTCGTATGAAATTCAGGTCGATGATTAATAAAACGGAGAACCCTATGACCCTTCCAACAAAGATTGTTGTTATCGGAGCAGGCAGCGCTTCCTTTGGTGAAAATACCCTTTCTGCCCTTATGCGTTCCAAGAAATTGCGCGGTTCCACCCTGGCATTAGTGGACCACAACCCCGAAACGCTCGACATCGTCAGGCGTCTGGCGGAACGCTTCAACCACGACTGGGATTCCGGCTTTACCATCAACTCCTACAGCCATCACCGAGAAGCGCTGGAGGGCGCAGCTTTTGTTGTCTCTGCCATCGAGGTTGGGGCGCGCGAAGGGTTGTGGAAAAGGGATTTTGAGATTCCACTTAAATATGGGGTTCGGCAACCGTATGCTGAAAATGGTGGCCCGGGTGGTTTTGCCCACGCCGCTCGCAACCTCGTCCCAGTGATGGAAATCGTCCGCGATATGGAAAATCTCTGTCCAGAGGCCTGGTTTATCAACTTCACCAACCCGATGATCCGCATCTGTGACGCAGTCAACCGACATAGCCGGATTAAGGTCGTTGGCCTATGCCACCAGATCTTCATCGGTTACATCATGGTGGGTCTTGCACTCGGCAGGGAATATGGCATCCGAGTCCCGGAAGGCTTAACCGGAATGGAAGCCTCACCCATGCTAGCGCCTCTCCACGACCAGGTTCGCCAGCAAATCGTCCCACGCGTAGATATCCGAGCCGCCGGGTTAAACCACTTTTCCTGGATCATGTCCATCCGGGATCGGCAAACCGGCGAGGACTTGTATCCGGCTTTTCGGGAAGGTTGGGCCAAATTGGACCCAAAATTCGAGCCGCTCACCCGGCGCGTCTTCGATGCTTTTAGCCTGTTCCCGATCCCGGGAGACACGCATCTCTGCGAATATTTGCCCTGGGTCTCTGACCCTGTCACCAAGCCATGGGAGAAATACGATCTGAAACTTTACGATTGGGACTTGAACGCCGCCGTCCGTGAGTTCGAGCATGCACGGTTGCAGAGTATGGCAGATGGTGAGATGACCATTGAAGGACTGCTCGAGACTGACTCGGAAGGGGCGCTCGAGATGATTGAGAACGTGGCAGGCGCCGGTACTCATTACCATTTGGCAGCTAACCTATCGAACGTTGGGCAGATTAGTAATTTGCCTCTAGAAGCAACAGTGGAAACCCCCGTGGTGGTGGACGGCGCAGGTATCCACCCGGTCCATGTCGGCGCCTTCCCCGAGCCAGTGGCTGAACTATTGCGTCGGGAGACGACTGTTTCCCAGTTATGTGTGGATGCCGCCATCGCAGGTGACCGGCAGAAAGCCTTGCAATGCCTCCTGCTAGACCCGGTTATCAATGATTTCGAAGTCGCAAAGCAAGTCCTGGATGATTATCTATCCAGTTACAAAGAATATTTACCCCAATTTTGGAAATAGATCTTATCTTGAAAAGGAATTGCTTTATGAAGATCGCAGTGATTGGTGGTGGTTCAACGTATACGCCTGAGCTAGTGGACGGATTCCTGGCCAGGACAAAGAGCTTGCCATTGACTGAACTATGGTTGATGGACATTGATCCACAACGTTTGGAAATCGTCGGTGGGTTCGCTCAACGCATGGTGGCGGCGAAAGGGTATCCTTTCAAGGTGGTGCTGACCACCGATCAGCGTCTCGCCGTGAAAGGCGCCAGCTATGTCACCACTCAGATCCGCGTGGGGCAAATGCCAGCCCGGGTGGCGGACGAATATCTTGGCCGTCGGCATGGCCTGATCGGCCAGGAAACCACCGGCATCGGTGGAATGGCCAAAGCCTTGCGTACCATCCCGGTGCTGCTCAAATTGGCAAAGGACATGGAAGAGCTGGCACCTAGTGCCATGCTGGTCAACTTTACCAATCCGTCCGGGCTGGTGACAGAGGCACTCCAGCACTACGCTCCGGCAGTTCCTTCTGTGGGCGTTTGTAATGTGGCCATCGGGATAAAAATGCACATCGTTAAAGATCTTGAGAAATCCACCGGCAGAGATATAGCCTTGGAAAGAGCGGAGCTAAATACGCTCGGTCTGAACCATCTATCCTGGCATCGTGGCTTTACTATGGAGGGGGAGGATGTCTGGCCGCAGGTATTAACTGCCTACATCCGCGAACTCAGGACGGAAGCTGAACCCGAATGGGATGCGCGCACGGTTGAATCACTTGGCATGATCCCAAATTATTACCTGCAATACTATTACCAGACAGACCATAAGCTGGCTGCACAGAGGAAGTGGCCGCCCTCGCGCGGCGAAGAAGTGATCAAGATAGAGAAAAATTTGCTCAAGGAATACGCGGACCCCAATTTAAACGAACCTCCTACCGATCTGATGCTGCGTGGTGGCGCCTACTATTCCACTGTGGCAACCCAATTGCTCAACGCCCATTACAATGATCTGGGTGAGACCCATGTTGTCAATATACGCCACGACGGTGCTGTACCGGGCTGGCCTTCTGATTGGGTCCTGGAAATGCCCGCAAAAGTAGACCGGAAAGGCATCCATCCCCTTACTGCCGAACCCCTGCCTCTCGCCTGTTTTGGGCTTCTGGCGCATGTCAAAGCTTACGAATTATTGACGGTTGAGGCCGCCGTTCATGGTGACAAGGAGGCTGCCTATCAGGCTTTGCTTGTTCATCCACTCGGCCCCAAAGCAGACCAGGTACAGGCAGTGCTGGATGACCTGCTCGAAACGAACAAAGCCTACCTGCCGCAGTTCTTTAATTAGGTGCTCAATGAATCCAAATCCCGTTCTCAAGAAATTGGGGTTCTCCAACACAGACAAAGTGGTTATCCTGCATACCGATGATATCGGCATGTGCCAGGCCTCTCTCTCGGCTTTCATTGACCTGTGGGAAAATGAGAACATCTCCTCCGGCGCGATTATGTTACCATGCCCGTGGGCCAAGCCTGCCGCCGAATACTGTAGAACGCATGCTGGTGTAGACACGGGTGTGCACGCCACGCTCACCGCTGAATGGGATGGTTATCGCTGGTCGGCTTTGTCAACCCGCGATCCTGCCACTGGTCTGGTGGACAAGGACGGTTTCCTCTGGCAGACCTCCCAGGAAACTCAGGCGCACGCCACCCCCGAAGCGGTCGCAGTAGAGATCCAGCTTCAGGTTGGTAAAGCTCTGGAATGGGGGGTGGATGTGACCCATTTGGACACCCATATGGGCACCGTCATGCATCCCAAGTTCATGCAGGTCTACCTTCAGGCAGCTC
>JBEKVG010000247.1:0-4889 GCA_049514195.1 Anaerolineales bacterium
TCCCTACGTTGATAGCACCAGTAAGAATACCGTCATGGAATTGATCTTCGGCCACAATGGTATCGAGCGTCTCATCAACCTGCGACAGCGCATGGGTCTGGATGGCGGGCAGGATGGGCTGTTCGGTCCAGGCGGTCCCTCCCGCAATCAACCATCCAATGGTCTCCCCGCTGGCGGGGCTCCCCAGCCTCCCAGCAGTCAGAATATGCAGTCAATCAATCCCCAGAACGGAAATCCGCCTCCAGCTACAGGAGGGCAAGGCTTTTTGCCAGGCCCTAGCAGTAATAACGAATCGTCCGGCCCAAGGAACAATAATGGCCTGTCAGGAGGTGCAGGAGGCAGCATGGATTTCGGTAATGCTGGGATTTTACGTCTGTTTACCCAACCACTGGTCGGGGAAGCCTCCTGGCTGTTGCCTTTCGTACTAGGCGGGTTGGTTGCATTAGCAATCACCTTAGGGAAACAGCCTTTTGACGAAAAGCATGTTTCAGTCATTTTATGGGCTGGCTGGTTGCTCCCGGAAGCCATCTACTTCACTTTTAGCACGGGACTGATGCACGCCTATTACCTGATCATGTTGGGCGCCCCAATCGCCACTCTGGTGGCTATAACTGGTTGGGCACTCTGGCAAATGATCCAGAAACAAACCCTGCTTGGATGGGGGATGCTCTTCTTGTTGGCCGCCGGGACATTGGTCTTTCAGGCCATCACTATATGGGGAACCACCAGCGAGGCTGTCTGGGCAATTGGAGCCGCCGGGATCATCTTTGGACTGGGTCTGTGCTTCTTTGCACTCTCCATGGTGAGAGCGCGCTTTGCATCAGTGGCATTCGGTCTATTGTTGGCAGCCATGCTCGTCGCGCCGATGGTCTGGTCTGCACTTACTACCTTCAATCCATCACCGAACGGCGCATTGCCGGCAGCCGGTCCAGCCGGACAGGGGACTCCAGGCGGCATGTTCGGGCGAGGTGATGGAAGTGGAGTAAACCAGATGCCTCCACAGAACAATGGGGCTGGTGAGAACAGAGACCAGAGCTTGCTGAACTATCTGCTTGCCAACACTAGACCCGGAACGTATCTGGTGGCCACAGGACGCGCCAGCGATGCTGCTACATATATCTTGGCGACCGGGCGGCCTGTGTTGACTTTTGGTGGGTTCCTCGGTCAATATGACGAGGTTTCTGTGGATCAATTATCCGCCCTCGTCAAGAGCGGCCGGTTGCGATTTGTGCTGGGTGGAGAACTCGACCAGTACCAGACTATTGCCCAATGGGTGAAGCAAAACTGCAGCGTGGTCAGCACGTCCAACTTTTCGAACACGGGCGGGTCTGCTTCTGGTCGTCCAGGTGGGCCACAACAAAACGCAGTCCTGTATGACTGTCGAAAGTAAAGGTCTTTTTCCCAACAAAAGGACCGTTAGCCAATACCAAAAAGGTATAATCAACCCAGGGTCAGTGAAATGAAAGGACCCTTATGGAAAGAAGAATATGTCAAAGACAATCCTGGTAATAGACGATAAAGCCAACGTACGCACCCTCGTGCGCGAATATCTGAGCGAGCAAGGTTACCACGTGGTGACAGCCGAGAATGGACAGACTGCCCTTTACACTGCCCGTCAGGAGAAACCCGACCTGATCCTGCTTGACATCATGATGCCGGAAATGGACGGTTTTGAGTTTATCCGGACCTACCGCAAAGAATCCGACCGACCGATCATCCTCTTAACGGCAAAATTGGAGGAATCCGATAAAGTTATCGGCCTGGAACTTGGGGCGGATGATTACATCACCAAGCCCTTCAGTATGCGCGAGCTGGTGGCGCGCATCCATAGCGCGCTACGGCGAGCCGGGCGGATCCCTCACCCAAGCTCCCGGTTGCAGATCGGTGAGATCGTCCTGGATCGGGAAACACATTCAGTCACGGTAGGTGATAGGCCGGTCCATTTGACGCCTTCGGAGTTCGACCTGTTGGCACTCCTGATGAACGCGCCGGGGCGGGTCTTCACCCGTTTGGATTTATTAGAAGATCTGCAGGGGACCTCCTTCGAGGGAGTGGCACGGACAATTGATGTTCACATCCGCAACCTGCGCACCAAGATCGAGTCGGATCCTGCTAATCCGCACTATATCGAGACGGTATTTGGCGTCGGTTACCGTTTTACCTGTACCCGTCTTTTGGGTAGCGAGAATTGACATGACCCGTTCCATCACTGCCAAGCTCATCCTGGCTTTTTTAGCCGTCAGTGTGACCGTCGTTGCGCTGGCCTCGGGTATCACGTACTGGTTGACCGTGCGCGAATTCAAGCAACTGGTCTTCAACCAATCGCGTGACCGGTTCGTTACTGACGTGGGTCTGTACTATCAGATGAATGGGAGTTGGAACGGTATTCTGGATTATGTTAATTTGCGCAACGCCTCACCGGAGCCAGGCGGTCCGGGGCCCGGGCCAAATCAGCAGCCAGGTGGCCCTGCGGGTGGACAGAACCAATCATCCTCCATCACTTTCCTTCTGGCAGACGCCAATGGGAAAGTCCTCATCCCGGCCGGGCAATACCAAGCTGAAGAGGTTGTGCCTGCTGCAAAATTATCCCAAGGAACATCAGTTGATGTGAACGGGAAACAGGTGGGCACAGTTCTGGTGCTCGGCAGCCCTCCGCCGCTCGGTGGGCTAGAAAGCCAGTATCTCAACCGAACCAACCAGGCGTTGCTTTACGCCGCCCTAGGAGCTGCCCTGGTCGCCCTGGCGCTGGGGACCATTCTGGCGCGTAGTCTGGCCCATCCTCTGCGTGATTTGACCGCGGCCATCCATGCCATGGCGAAAGGGGATCTCAAACAACACGTATCCGTAAAATCACGCGATGAGGTAGGGGAACTGGCAGCGGCTTTCAACCAGATGAGCTCCGACCTCGACCGTCTCAACCTGTCCCGCCGCCAAATGACCGCCGACATTGCCCATGACCTGCGCAGCCCACTGACGGTAATCGGTGGGTATGTGGAATCCATGCGCGACGGAGTGCTCAAATCAACCCCGGAACGTCTTGACACCATCCATGCCGAAGTGCAACATCTGGAACGATTGGTGGAAGACCTGCGGACGTTATCCCAGGCGGATGCTGGGGAATTAACCCTCAACCGCGAACCGGTGGCAGCACTGTCTTTGCTCGAACAGATGGCAAAATCCTACGGCCATCTGGCCACCCAACAGAAAGTTGCGTTAGAAGTGCAGGCAGAAGCCGACCTGCCAGAAATCCGCCCGGATCCGGACCGGATGGCGCAAGTTTTCGGCAACCTGATCACAAATTCCCTGCGCTACACACCCGAAGGCGGGAAAATCGTTCTCAGTGCCGCAATGGAGAAAGACAGATTGGTATTTTGTGTAAAAGATAATGGGCAGGGAATTCCAGCCGAAGCGTTGCCGCACATCTTCGACCGGTTCTACCGCGCCGACCCGGCGCGCCCCCAGGGCAGCGAATCCGGCCTGGGACTGGCGATCGCAAAATCCATTGTCGAAGCTCATGGAGGAACCATAAGCGCAGATAGTCAGGTCGGCCAGGGGACCACGGTCAGGATCAGCCTGCCACTTCCATAAAAGATATTCCCGTGGGCTGTGCAGTGGTCCACCTGCTATACCGTAATTAATTTTTTAATATGGAGAAAGCCTATGAAACGTTCGGAAATTAATGTGATCATGCAAGAAGCGGATGCCTTTATTCGAAGCCGCGGTTTTTACCTGCCTCCTTTTGCTTACTGGAAGCTGGATGATTGGATGAAGAAAGGAGTGGAGGTAAGCGAGATCGTTGAGAACAAACTCGGCTGGGACATTACTGACTTTGGAAGAGGAAATTTCGGTGCCATCGGCTTATTCCTGTTCACCATTCGTAACGGCAATTATCAGGACTGGCAAGCCAGGAAGGGCAAGAGTTACGCAGAGAAGATCATGATTGTGGAGGATGGCCAGGTTACGCCCATGCATTTTCATTGGAATAAAATGGAAGACATCATCAACCGCGGCGGTGGAGATCTGCTCATCCAACTTTACCATGCCACACTGGACGAGCAGCTAGACCAGAAAAACGAGGTGTCTGTCTCCGTTGACGGCTTGCGGCGAGTACTCTCACCAGGAGCCACGGTCCAGCTTGCCCCCGGAGAAAGCATCACCCTCGAACAGCGCTGCTATCACAAGTTTTGGGGACAGGGACGCGTCCTAGTAGGTGAAGTATCGATGGTCAACGACGACCAACATGACAATCGTTTTTATGAGCCAACCGGCCGCTTCCCGGATATTGACGAAGATGTGCCACCACTCTACCTGTTGGTTAACGACTACGCACGTTACTATAAAAAATAGGATCCGTAGTGTCCCTTCCACAATACATTCGGGTAGCCGATCGTCTGCCCGAATGTATATCCTGGTAATGCCTAGATCAGCTCGCTTGCCTGGAGCAAGTTAAAAAGCAGCCCCACCGCCATGGCGCCGGCCCACAATGTGCCGACTACGATGGCAATCACACGCCAGCGGGCGATGCTCAAGGCACCGCCGATGGCGCCGATGGATGTCCCCGCTCCCGAGATTAGGAAGGCCAGCGCAGCACCCTGGCTCATACCGGAATCAAGCATGGCACGCACAAGCGGCAGGGAAGCCTCGCTGTTGATGTAAAATGGCAGGCCGAGTGTGGCAGCCAGCGGGACACTGTAGGCATGCCCGCTGCCGAACAGGCTCGTTATCCAGGCATTGGGGATAAATCCATTGAGCAGGTAACCCAGGAAGGCGAAACTGAAAAACATGACCAGCAATCGGGGGGCATCCTGGGCGAGTTGCAATCCGACCATCCTGAGTGTCACGCGCGATCTGGAAGATATCTGAATCGGCTGGGTGGACTTGCAGTCACA
>JBEKVG010000248.1:0-4868 GCA_049514195.1 Anaerolineales bacterium
TTCCGCTTTGGGCGCCCAGGATCAACATATCCGATGGGGCGGTGCGGGTGATCACGAGAGTATAGAGGCTCTGTCCCTGGCCGGTTTTGATTTCCAGCCAGGAATGATAGGTTCCCACACTTGGTAACTCGCCAGTGAGTTGAAATGAAACCACATCACCAGGGTTGAGATGCAAGCTAATTCCTCCGCTCGGTTGCAGAGCAACTTGGAGTTGAGCCTGGGGGCCAACCTGTCCGTCTGCACGGACCAGGCTGCCGATTTGCAGTTCTACATCGCTGCCTGTCTGCAGTGTTGTTTCTTGCAAGGTCAATGGGAATGTAAACGCCACACTACTGGTGGAAAACTGGAGGATTTGGCCTTGGGCTTCCAGTACGACCACGCCAGATGAGTTATTTGTCTGACCTTTCACCGGAGAGGTGGAGGAAAGGCTCAGACCTAAGAATACGGAAATCAAGGAAAGGTATAAGGCTTTGCGGATCATAGCATGGCTCCTCGTGTACTAAGACCGCCACCGGCATCTCTTAGACACTCCAATTCGATTATATACCACTACCAAAACAGAAACCATCGGAATGAGATGTAAAAATGCAAAATTGGAGCTTTTGATGGGGCGCGTAAGGACTATCAATGGCCGGCGAGGCTGCGCGAATAACTCATGGAATACAAAATTTTGGATTTTTTAAGTGGAAGGAAGAAGGGGAGTTTGGGGAGATGTTCCGGAAGTTGATTGATGGGCAGGATTTGTTTTATAAGGAAAAGTAATTGAGGATGCCTGATTAATTATTCTAAATTGATGAAATCGGGGGATTGACATAAGAACATATGTTCTATAATATTAGCATAAGTGATACGCGATGGGACGAACAATACCTTCAGACACGCAGATATTTTTTCCAAGAGGAGGCATCCTTCGGGCGATTCCGACGCACCCTGCGCAGGTCAGACCAGGTGGCACTGGATGATCTGTTTGCGGCGGCGAAGCAGCACACGGCCGCGGCGCAGTACGCTTCGCACACGCTGCCGTTCGAAGTCTTCCTGCTGGCAATGCTGCTGGAGGAACATAAGGAAACAAGGAGATTGAGGGAACAATTTGATACTCTTTTACTAAAGCACCAGAACAATAAACCTGAAAGCGAAAAAGTACTCCATCTAAACAATACAAGAGCCGGGTTTATTGACCCTGGGTTTGGGATTGACGACGATCCAAAGGATGACCTGGAAAGCCTAAATAACTAGCAGCTGACGTTGATGAATTAGGATTTCAGCGAATGGGGTCCACCAGCGGAAGGAAAAGCACCTGACTGAGAGAACGAGAAACCGTGACGATAGTGATCAATCACGATAGAGAGACAGGAAATATCGCGAACAGCGGAACGCCTGTCCGCTGAGATCTACCCGGATGGCTGTCCAACCTTCAAGCTGCCAAAAACAGCGGACAAAAAGCTGTGTCTTAGAAGACGATGTTGGGTGGCGTACTGTATTGCTCCGGCAGCTCTCTATATAAAGCAAACCCATCATGGCGCGTGAAGAGGATCCCCTTCCAGAATTGTTTTCACTTCTTCGATTCCTGGCAAGTCAGCAGCGTTGTAGCGCGCGTAGATTGCAAATACGTATTTGGCATTGCGCCCAAGCTCGGTGGTCATTCCCCCTGCACTGACACTATAGTTTCCTTGTTGAAGTGAATTCCATTGAGCAAGAGTAAAGACCATGATCGGGATATCCTGTCTCGGATTCTCAGAAGTCCAAAGAGGATGCCTAATGGAGATTATAGGGCCTTGCTCGACGGTTACATCACTCTGCCCATTAAAAGTATAGCCCTCCCATATATCGGTGATGATATGATATCCTTTATAACTGGCCGGTAACGAAAAGCTAAAACCATATTCGGCATTCCGGTATTCAATTGATGTTGCTAGTTGCGTTGTAGGTAACGTCGGTACCACGGATGGCGTGCATCCTGCAAACATCCCTTGTAACAAAAGTAAGGCCAGCGATAGGAACTTGAAATATCTTTGATTGCGCATCTTTCCTCTGAATTTGCGGCTTGCCGCCGTCGCGGGGGGGAGGGTAGTTACCCACCCTCCCCCCGCATGGATCCCGGCGTGCGGATTTTCGCACCGGGCTCTTCAGACAGTCTCGCTTCCGCAATACTACACCTTTCCGCTATTCCCTGCGGTGAGGTTTGCCTAGCTATTCCGGGCCTGCATGTCCGGACTAGGTTTCCTATGCAGGCTGCGATTGCCTGTCAGCCCCTTCCCCGTGTGAACGGCTTTCCCTCTCTGAGTACTGTGGCTGATCCGACCCCCGAAAGCCTTTGGCTCTCCTACTTGGTGTTTCGGTTCGGCCTACCTGCCACTGCTAGCGGATGAACTACCTAGCAGGCAGTTTCAACAGGAACCTTTCGGGTCTCCCAAGTTCTTGGAGCTTCTCTCGACACATGCCACGCTCTTTGTGGACCCCAGCAGACCCTCGGAATGCTCACCAAATCGCATTCTCTGTATTAGGTTCTGGGCCGTTGACGCCATCGCCATCTGCATTTGAACGGTATATGCCGTTAGCTAAATAACGGGGCTGGTATCATGCTTCATGAAGTAGGGACTTCCTTATGGCCTGTGTCGTTTCCTGTGTACGCTTCAATTGTGTTGTTCGGCTTGCGCCTCCTCTACAACTGCAACACTTGGTATGAATGGCTGGTTAGGCCTTATTCACCAGGGACTTTCACCCTGGAAGAAACGCCAAGCTTCGCTTGGCGCACCAACGACTTGGCTTACCGGCGGCTCGACGGGTGTGGACTCACCAACGAAACGGACAAAACCCAAGGCTGAATATAAAGCCAATTTGGCGGTGCGAATCCAGCCGTCCGGCGCACGCTGTATTAGCCCCCTTTACCCAATTAGAACGATATATTGCCCAGCTACTTAGATGCCTTGAATACAAAGCTGGAACCATCCTCATACAATGAAGAGTGCGTTAGGACTTCTATTTTTGAAAAATGAGCACTTTCCAAAAGACTCACAAACTCCTCCTTCCAATACCAACGGATGGATAGATCATCAACAATGCACTGTGTGAGCTGCTTTTGGTCGTAGAACTCATATCGGTAGGTACCATACTTGATTTGTTTTGGTATGCTAATCTTATATTGTTCATGCACTATACTGCGCTTGCCATTTGGGCGACTTACATCCCTTGTGACTTGATAGGAATCACATTTCTGCTTAATGATCTCGCCCCAGGGAACAAAAATATCAAGGATAAAGAACCCTTTGTCCGATAGGCAACGGCGGACACACTGAAGAGAGTTCAGGGCGTCTTCAGCGGCAGTAAGCAACTGGAATGAGCCACTCGCAACAAAGATGGCATCGTATTGAGTTGCAATATTGAAATTTTCCATTGACTGGTTGAACAATTCAATCCCGTTGAGGCCAAGGTTTTCAGCCTTGCCTCGCAGAACACCAAGCATATCTTCAGAAGAATCCAACCCATCAATTGTGACGCCAGATTTGGCAATTGGTATTAGCAATCTTCCCGTGCCACAAGCAAGTTCAAGAACACGTCCGTCAAAACCTTTGAAGATTTCTATATAGTAGTCTATATCGTCCGTGCGCTCTTTAAGCCACTCATCGTACCACTCGGCAATCAGACCCTTGTAGTGTTGACTTTGCATTTTCTTGTCCTCTGGCTTTTAGCCTGCATTAAAAATTACTTGTGTAAAAATTCTCGCATCACATGAGAGAGGCGCAGGTTAACCATGCGTCTATAAGTATGCTTATATCATACACTATCATATTTTTTATTGAAGCCAGTTGAGGCGTTCCTCTCGAGCCTGGCTCCAAATGTGGCAGCGGCCACTCAAAATCAAGCGTTCAATGCTTTGCTGTTCTTATTGCAGAATCCCTATAATATTTTAATTTGACAAGAGTACACATGTTCTATATAATACTGGGTGGAGTTCGCGATGGGACGCACATTACCTTCAGCCGCAGTCTACCTCATGCAAGAAGAGGCAAATTTTTCCAAATTTCGGCGTGCATTACGAAGGTCCGTCCAGGTGGCGCTGGATGATCTGTTCGCGGCGGCGAAGCAACACACGGCCGCGGCGCAGTATGATTCGCACGCGCTGCCGTTCGAGGTCTTCCTGCTGTCAATGCTGCTGGAGGAGCACAAGGAAACAAGGATATTAAGGGACCTGGTTGATAATATTTTAATGATGCATGGAAACAATCAAACTATAAGTGAAAAAATGCCCCGTTTAAACAATACAAGATCTGGATTTATTGATCCAGGATTTGGAGTTGATGATAATCCCGAGGATGACCTGGAAAGCGTAGCTGGTTAACTAATAGTTGAAGTTGATGGATTGGGATATCAGCAAATGGGGGACAAGGGCCGAAGAATAAGGAATTATTCCGCCCATGTGCATTGTCTGTTCGACACTACGATTACAGATTAATCTGGAAGCGCTACGTGTCCTGGCTGCCGATAACGAGGCAGCCAATTTGCCATGCGCGGCGGAGGAGCTGCAGAGGAGGGTGGAACATTACCCAGAAAGGGAAATAATAAAAGTCAGGTGATTAAGAGGCTGTTTTCTTCTTAACGTCGCATTGGAATAAGGATAGGTACTGACCATAGCCTTCTTTTTCCAGCTGCTCAATCGGGATGAAGCGTAGTGCGGCGGAATTCATGCAATAGCGCAGGCCGGTGGTCGCTGGACCATCCTCAAAAACATGCCCCAGGTGGGAGCCTGCCTGCTTAGAGCGGACTTCGGTGCGGGCCATGAAGAGCTTATGGTCGGTATGGGTGAGGATATTGTCCGGCTCGAGTGGGCGGGTGAAACTCGGCCAACCCGTACCCGAATCATATTTATC
>JBEKVG010000249.1:0-4854 GCA_049514195.1 Anaerolineales bacterium
AAACCAGTACCTGGATTTGGTGATCCGCATGCCCGTGTCTTTGTTCTTGGTCTGGCCCCGGGTGCCCACGGCTCCAACCGGACCGGACGCCAGTTTACTGGAGACGCATCCGGTGACTTCCTCTACCCGGCACTTTACCGCGCTGGATTTGCCTCTCAACCAACTTCTATTTCCCGCGATGACGGGCTGACACTCGACAACCTGTATACGGCTCCGGTGTGCCGCTGTGCTCCACCGGATAATAGGCCAACCTTGCAAGAGATGACGAATTGCCAGCCATATTTGGAACGCGAACTTGAAATCATCCGGCCTAAAGTTCTTGTAGCACTCGGTCGGGTTGCTTTTGAACATATTCTTCGTATTTACTCAATCAAAGCTACCAACCTTACCTTTGCACATAATATTGTCCAGGAAATCCCTAATGAAATGATTTTGATTTGCTCTTACCATCCTAGCCGCCAAAACACGCAAACCGGACGCTTGACCGTCGAGATGTTTGACCAGGTCTGGAAAAATGTCCGGGAATTGATGAAGAGGTAGGTATCCTTGCAAGACCAGATCGGTCCCATTGCTTTGCTTGGTTCCGGTGAGACTTCCCCGGCAGGTGGCCGGATCTTTGAGACCATTGCCCAGCGGTTCCCCAAGCCGTTGCGGATTGCCATCCTGGAAACTCCGGCTGGTTTCGAATTGAACTCGAACAAAGTGGCCGGGCGCGTCGGGGAATTCCTGAAAATTCGTTTGCAGAATTTTAGTCCACAAATAGATGTCGTCCAGGCTCGTAAGCGCGGAACGCCTTTCAGCCCGGACAACCTGGAAATATTGTGGCCTCTGTTGCAGGCTAACCTGATCTTTATGGGCCCAGGCTCTCCGACTTATGCCATTCGCCAGTTAAGAAACAGCCTGGCCTGGGATTTGGTACGTCTACGCCATCGTCAGGGAGCGGCGTTGGTTTTTGCCAGTGCGGCGGTTGTTGCCATCGGCGCTTGTGCCCTGCCGGTTTACGAGGTTTATAAAGTTGGTGAAGATGTGAGGGTTGTGCCAGGCTTGGACCTTTTTGCGGATTTCAATTTACAACTTTCCTTTTTGCCACACTGGAATAATACGGATGGTGGGGACGAAGTGGATACCAGCCGTTGCTTCGTTGGAATCGAGCGCTTCAACCAATGGTGTAGCCTGCTGCCGGCTGGCCATACCACCATCGGGTTGGATGAGCATACCGGCGCCATTATCGATTTCGTTGCCGGGAAATGTACCGTTAACGGGGTGAGTTCGCTGACGATATTGCGGGAGTGCAACCCTGAAATCTTCCCGGCGGGTGCGGAATTTCCAATCGCGGAGCTGGGTGAAATACGCTTGCCAGTGGAACTCGAAGCTGGAATTTCAGCCAGAGCCTGGACGGCGATCCAAGCTGTTGCAGGGAATGAAAATCCAGAAGGAATACCCGCCGAAATTTTAAAATTGGCAGAAGAGCGACAGCAGGCGCGGCTCTCCCAGAACTGGGAATACGCCGATAGCCTCCGCCAAGAGATAGCCAGGCTCGGTTGGATAATTCAGGATACTCCTGATGGGCAAAAAATCGTCAAGCAATCTTGAAATACGTTACAATACGCATAGTCGAGAAGGAGTGAACTGTGCGCGCCGTTGATGTTATCATCAAGAAGCGTGAAAAAGGAGAATTAACCAGCGAAGAGCTCAAATACTTCGTGGATGGTTTCACGCGTGGAGAAATTCCCGATTACCAGGTGGCAGCCTGGGCAATGGCTGTGCTGCTCAATGGCATGACTCCGCATGAGACAGCCGACCTGACCCTGGCAATGGCATACTCAGGTAAAATCCTTGACCTCACCGATGTGGTGAAAATTGCTGTCGACAAGCATTCGTCAGGTGGGGTGGGGGATAAAACCACCTTTGTTGTCCTGCCAGTAGTAGCGGCATGCGGATTACCAGTCGGTAAAATGTCAGGGCGCGGGCTGGGATTCAGCGGAGGGACACTCGATAAAATAGAATCTATTCCGGGTTTCAAAGTAGATTTAACCACCGATGAATTCAAGCAGCAATTAAAGAAAATTGGCATCGTGCTGACTGGCCCGAGTCTTGATCTTGATCCTGCAGATGGCAAACTCTATTCACTGCGCGACGTTACTGGTACAGTGCAATCCATCCCTCTGATTGCTTCATCCATCATGAGCAAGAAAATTGCCGCCGGTGCTCAAGCGATCCTGCTGGATGTCAAGGTTGGCTTGGGTGCATTTATGGAGACTCTTGACGAAGCCCGCGAGCTCTCCCGCCTGATGATCGATATCGGCAGACTGGCCGGACGTCAGGTTACAACCTTGCTATCTGACATGAACCAGCCGCTAGGCGAGGCTGTAGGCAACGCCCTGGAATTAATCGAAGCCATTGACACGCTGCATGGCGGTGGCCCGGCGGATTTCCGTGAGCACTGCCTGCAAGTAAGCGCGCACATGCTGGTGTTGGGCCAGCATGCCTCCAATCTTGAGTCCGGGAGACGGATGGCACAGGCGGCCATCGGCTCGGGAGCGGCTTTTGAGAAATTTTGCGTACTGGTCAATGCCCAGGGTGGGGATGTCTCTTTTGTGAACAACCCGGATAAATTCCCAAAGGCGAAGGTCGTTGAGGTTGTGAAAGCCAAGCGGAGCGGGTATTTATCCCAGGTGCATGCCCGCGTGATTGGTGAAGCAGCGGTGAGGCTTGGTGCGGGACGGGCTAAAAAAGATGACCCTGTGGACCACGCCGTTGGACTGGTCATTCACCGAAAAGTGGGGGATCATGTAGAGCGAAATCAGCCTCTTTTCACAATTTATGCGAATGACGAGGCGAGGCAGCTTGAGGTACGCGAGATTGTCCAGACGGCTTTTGGATGGAGTGACCAGCCTGTATCACCTCTTCCTCTTTTTTACAAATAAGAAGGCTTGAGCGAGAAGCGCCTTTTTCCCCATATTAATGTGATTGCATATTCGTAAAATTTAGTGCATAATATAGTCAGGAGTGCACTATGGAAAAAGTATTCCTGCGTGTTTACAATCGTGAAATAGCAAGCATGATTGAGGGCGGGCATTTAGATGAGGCTGTTGCTCATTGCCAGCATATCCTCAAGACTTTTCCAATGCATATTGAAACGTACCGGCTATTGGGGAAGGCCTTTCTTGAAGGCCGGCGTTATACGGATGCGGCCGACATTTTCCAACGTATTCTCATGTCTGTTCCGGACGATTTTGTGTCACAAGTGGGTATGAGCGTTATCCGTGATAACGAAGGCAGATTGGACGATGTCATATGGCATATGGAACGTGCTTTTGAGGTTCAGCCGTCCAACTCGGCTATTCAGGGTGAATTGCGTCGCCTGTACGGACGGCGGGATGGCGTTGAACCGCCTAAAATTCGTTTGAGTCGCGACGCACTGGCCAACATGTATTTGCAAGGTGAACTCTTCAATCAGGCGATTGCCGAGATTAGATCAATCCTAGCCGAAGATCCCAATCGCCCAGATCTGCAGGTCATGTTACTGCGAGCTTACTATAACTCCGGCCAAAAGGTCGAGGCTTCTGAAATGGCAGCTACACTGCTTAAGAAATACCATTATTGCATGGATGCCTTACGCGTCTTAGTGGATGTGCTTCCTGATGCCAAAAGTGCAGAAAATACACAGGTTTATCGACGCCGGCTGTACCTACTTGACCCCTATTCATCTTTTGCAATTGATTCTGTCTTTGCTTCCGATCAGGTTGCCGATTCGGCTGTAGACCTAGAGCGGCTTGATTACAAAGCTAGCGCAATGCCTGGCACATCCCAAACCGATCAGACATCTTCGCCTGGAATCAAGATGAATACGGAGAAACGGACAGAACCTGCTCCAGACTCGCTGCAAACATCAGAGACTGTTGAACCGTCAGGAGCTGTTATCCCGGAGCCTTCCGGAGTTGGGGCTACAGCGGCCGCGGGTACTGTGGCAGATTCTGTCCCTGATGCAAATCGCCCTAGTGGTCATTTGGATTCAACTGGCAAGACAAAAGATGGTTCAGCCGATACCGGAAATGCACTTCCGGAAAAGCCAATTGCCAAACCTATAATTCCTGACTGGCTCATGCCCATGGCTCCCACGGAAATCGTGGAGAAAGCGAATACTATGTCTGAAGAATCTTCTAAATCTTTGCCTGCGGGGGACGATGGCTTTCCAGATTGGTTTACACTCGTAGCTGCATTGGAAGGAGCCGAGGGTGCGCAGGTAGAATCCCAAGGGATCATTTCTTCACCTGAGGGTGGGAAGGATATTAACCCCATTGCTCCAGTAGAACCCGCCAAAGAGGCACTTATGAAACCCCAGGAGTCTCTCGAACCTCAACCTGCAAGCGGTGAGGATGTGCCAGATTCGCTCAGGACCATTGCTCCAGTAGAGACTGCGCCGGAGACTCTTATAACACATCCGGAACCTGTTAAGCCTCAAGGTGAATCAACACTTCCAGCGGAAGCGACTGGTACTTCGAACATCGTTTCTGAACCGACGCTCCCTAATGTACCCCCCAAGGAATCTGAAGCCGAACCGGTTCCTGCAGCGACACCTTCTGCGGATGAAAAACCTTTTCCGGATTGGCTGACCGGCATGGGTACTGCCGTGGCCGTGGCTATCCCCTCAGCTGCCGAAGCAATCGGTAACCCGGCGGAGGGTGGGCAACCAATTGCAGAACAACCTGTTTCTGAACAAGCAGTCGCTGAACAACCGGTTCCAGAACAGTCAATTCCTGAAAAATCTGTTTCTGAACAAGCTGTTACAGAACAATCCGTTCCTGAACAACCTGTTTCCGAACAAACTGTTGCGGACCAGCCTGTTGCAGA
>JBEKVG010000250.1:0-4851 GCA_049514195.1 Anaerolineales bacterium
CAGTCACCGCCATTTTAAAGCAGGCTGGCGGCTATACCCTGCGCGGAGAACAGGCTATCGCGACCACCCGCGTAAATCTGGAAGCCTGGTTTAACGATGCGATGGATAGGCTTTCCGGCGACTATAAAATCAAAGCACAGACATTGGCTTTTATAATCAGTTTTATTCTGGCCGTGTTATTCAATGTGGACTCAATTAACGCAGCAACCAGCCTCTGGCGTGAACCGACATTGCGCCAGGCAATCATTGCCCAAGTCCAGAGCTCAACACTGCCTGCCACTTCCCAAGGTGGCTCAACGACGAGCTTGCCAGAGAGCATCCCGGCGTTGGAAACGCAATTGCAGGCGTTGAATATCCCCTTCGGCTGGACAACCGCCTCGTTCGATACCGGAGGACGCCAATGCAGCCTCCTGCCATTCAAGGCAGGCGAGGCATGGGGAATTCCCAGCCAGGACAATCATGGTCTGCCAATCTGTAAAAAAATTAACAACCTGCCAGTAGATGTCTATGGCTGGCTAGTAAAAATACTGGGTATGCTGATGACGAGCGCGGCGGCCGCCCAGGGCTCTCCTTTCTGGTTTGACATTTTGAAAAAAATGATTAACATACGCGGCACAAGCAGTAGCACAGCCGATCAACAGGCTGTCGGATAGATCCCCCGATTATCCTATAAGGTGAACAGGTATGCCCAGCAAAGTGTATTTCGGAACAGCACACCAATCTCTTCTGGAAGCCAAAGAGACCCTACCGGCGAAACTTGATTTGATCCTTGAAAAACTCCACTTGCGCGACCGGGTGAAGGATGAGCGCGTGGTCATCAAAATGCACACCTCCAACAACATTGGTTACGCAACCATCCATCCGATTTTTGTGCGTAAGGTTGTCCAAGCCATTCTTGAGGGGGGAGGCAAACCCTTCATTGCTGACGTTCCCTGGGACACAGCCGGCGCTGAAACGCGCGGTTACTCGTCTGAGGCCGTGGGCTGTCCAATCTATCCTGCCGCCGGGCCGGATGAGAAATACTATTATGAACACGCACGACCTTATAAAAATATCCAGACCTGGAAAATAGCCGGGTTCATCCATGATGCTACCTTCTTGGTCAACTTCGCCCATGTCAAGGGACATCCAACCAACGGTTTCGGAGCTGCCATTAAGAACCTTGCCCTGGGTTGCATGGCTGGCGAGACGCGCGGGCAGATGCATGATGCCATGCACTTCGACCAGTACTGGATTCCAGAGAAATGCCCGGACCCGTCGACTTCTATCCCGCAGATCGCGGCCGCGTGTCCCTTCGAGGCCATCGTGGAAGACAAACAGGTTCCCGGAACCATGCACCTGCATATCGAGCAATGCAACCAGTGCGGACGTTGCCTGAAAGTGGCACCTCCAGGAAGCCTGAAGATTGATAAGGCCAATTTCCACACATTTATGGAAGCCTGTGCTATTTCCGTCAGCGAAACCATGTCCACTTTCCAACCAGGCAAGGCCATTCATCTCAACCTTGCCGCTCAAATGACCCCCTTATGTGATTGCTTTGGTTTTACCAGCATGTCCATCCTGCCGGATGTCGGTATTTTCGGCTCAGATGATATCGTCGCGGTGGAACAGGCCACGCTGGACGCCATCGCCCAGACCAAACTGATCGAAGAGAATATCCCGCTGGCAATGGAAGTCCATTTCCGTAAAGGGCACCCCTTCCGGCAATTACATGGTCCACTTAAGGACCCATATGTTACCACCGAGTATGCCGAGAAATATGGGCTTGGCAACCGGGAATACGAACTTGTGGATGTTTTTCCCTTAATAAAACCCGAACGCGCAGCCTTACCTTACACACCTGCTAACTAAGCTAGTTCCACCCAATGCAAGCAGAAACCCCCGATAGCAAAATCCCTGGCTTTGTCGCCAGGGATTTTTCCTGAGAATGAGGCACCCCCTGATGATTATTCTACGCGCTTAGGATAACGTTGTTTGCGCTTTGCCGGTTGCCTGGTTCGACTATTTCCGGCAGCTGTGGGGAACTCGGATGCAGTCGGCAGAATCCCCAATTGGTTTGCTCGGGCAATCGCGGCGGCACGTGTTCGTACACCCAGACGGAGATAGGCGCTAGACAGCAGGTTCCGCATGGTGGAACCAGTGATGCCCAACTTCCCCGCCAATGCCATAGTGTCACCATCCGGACTGGAGGCACACAAAGACAATGCCTCCAGTTGGCGAGCAGTAAGGATGGAATCATGGCGTTTTCCGATCTTATAAGCTCCCTCGCTGAAATATATCCCACTATTGGCGATTTTCCTCACAATTTTATCCAGTTGCTGAATGGAAGCCTGGTCATCTTTAAAAATGTATCCGCTGATCCCCACATCGACCAAGGCCTCGATCAGGACGGGCTGTGTGAACATGGAAATGACCAGAATATTCAATTTAGGATATTGATGCAATAAACGGGGAATCACGTGCAAAACCGGAAACTGGTTAGCATCCACCGCAGAGTTGGGAACACTGATGTCCAGGAGCAGCACATCCACATTATTGTTTGCAATCATGGGCTCCAGGTCCTCTCCAAAAATTGCCGTGCCGACAATCTGGATATTCGGGTCCCTGGAAAGCCGGTAGGTAAAACCATCAATGATGCTTTGATGATCATCTAGAATAGCGAGGTGGATTTTGGACATCATCGTATGACCTCACTGCCATAATGATTCCAATCACAGAATTATGATTTTATGATTATAACCGGGAAAAGAAAGATGGGCGGGCGGTCGCGCAGCCTCGCCGGTATCCTGCCTGCCTTTTCCGCATCATATGCGGTGCACCCGCCATGGGTACCTGGATACTTATGAAGCTCACAGCCGCCCGCATCCCCATCTTCCCCCTCCCCCTGACTTATGGATAATTTCGCACCTATTTTAATAATCTTTTAATCTCCTTTCATCCGAACCATACAAATGCCTAATCCCCGCCGGGTTGCCTCCAGGGAATGCAGGCTACCAGCTTTGCACCGCGCCCTTTCCTTGATTGGATCTCAAGCCTGCCATTAAAAAGCGACAGACGCTCTCGTATGCCGAGCAGTCCCATGCCGTCTGGTTGGAGCGTTTTATCCATCCCGCGCCCATTATCCGAAACAGACAGGCTTATTTCTCCTTTCTTGTATTGCAACCTGATCTTCACTTCGGTCGCGTGGGCATGTTTCAGGATATTTGTCAACGCTTCTTGCACGAAACGAAAGAGGCTGATACCAATCTCGTCAGGTAATCCCGGAATTTCCACCCCCTGGTAGTAAATCGGGATCTGCGTCCGTTCCGATTGCTCCCGGCAATAATCCTGCAGGCTCAGATGGATCCCGCCGATCTCCAATACCGGAGGCCGCAGGTTGTGAGCCAGGGAGCGGATATGTGCGTTGGTCTGGTCAATGATTTTCATTGCATCAGCCAGGCGTTGGCTGGCAGAGGAATGGGTTTCGGGAAGGGCGCTTTCAATGGCAGCCAGACCGAACTTGAGTGTGATAAGCGCCTGGCCTGCATCATCATGCAATTCACGCGCGATGGACCGCCGCTCCTCTTCCTGCGCCTGGATGGTTTGGGCAGTCAGGGCGCGCAGTTTTTCCTGGCTGGCCGATAATTCTTGCGTTCGTTCTGCAACGCGTTCTTCCAAAAGGTTCCGGGCTCGCTGTAACTCCTGTTCAGCTATTTTACGTTCAGTGAGATCGCGCGAGATTCCTAACACGGATGTGACCTCACCTGAAGCATCCTTCAGAGGAACCAACCAGGTATTCAACCAGATCGTATGTGCAAGGAAGGTATTGGCATCCTCAGAAGCATAGGCTTCTCCAGTTCGAAAGACATGTTGAATATGATCCCCCTGGTGCTGGTTTGTATCAGAAGGGAAGAAGCGCGCACGCGGCTGACCCACCAATTCAAGCGGCTCCTTTCCCAGGAACTTCGCCCCAAATGAATTGACATATTGTATGCAGTCTTCCCGGTTTATGATAAAGATCAAATCATGGGCAGTTTCAGCCAGAGTCCGGTATTGTTCCTCGCTGGAACGCAGGGCCTCCGTCACTTTTCTTTGCTCGGTGATATCGCGTGCAAAAACAGCCACGCTTACCACTTTTCCAGACTCATCCTGGACGGGATACATGCTGTTCTCGAACCATGTGCCCTCTCGCGTATCTATAAAAGTGATCGGTTTACCTGAGCCGATGACCTGATCAAATGGTATCTTCCTTGCCATGAGCACTTCTTCCGGCAGAAGGTCGTACATGGAAATTCCTGCTACGTTTTCTGTTGTAAACCTCATTCTTTCAGCAAATTTATCATTCGAAGCAATCAGGATGCCATTCGTATCCACCAGGAATGCCAATGCCTTGGTAGCATTCAAGATGGTCTGCTGTATCTTCAAACTTTCCAATAGTTCTGCCTCTACTTTTCTAATTTCCGAGACATCGATACCGGTTATCATCAGGGCCGGCTTTCCTTGAAGCTCTATCGGCACATTCCTGGCCTCAATCCAGCGTATTTCTCCGTTCTTATGGAAAACCCGCATGGAATACCGTTCAGAGGTTGGAACATTTATCATACGCCTCTGCAATATATCCCGGAACATCCGACGGTCTTGTGGGTGCACATGCTGGAGGATCTCGACTGGTTTAAAGGATTTTAATTCGGCATCGTTATAACCAAGCACTTCCATAATGGCTTTATTAACGTATTCAATCCGCATATTCTGGAATACGATCACACCCTGCATCGAATTATCCAGCAGCTCCCGGTAACGCCTTTCACTTTCGCGTAAATTCTGTTCGATCCGTTTATGTTCACTGACATCCCGGATAATCGCCCACATCCC
>JBEKVG010000251.1:0-4811 GCA_049514195.1 Anaerolineales bacterium
ACATCCGGTAACCGAGGCGGTTACCGGGATGGATATCGTCGTTGAACAAATTCGGGTTGCCAACGGCCGCCATTTGAGCCGAAAACAGACTGACATTCGACCGCGTGGAGCAGCCATCGAATGCCGGGTAAATGCTGAAGATCCATACAACGGTTTTCTTCCTTCAACGGGACGGATTACCATGATGCAATCGCCAACCGGTCCCGGTGTCCGAATTGACACTGGGGTGTACGTTGGGTTTGATATTTCGACATTTTACGATCCACTTATTTCCAAGCTAATCGTTTGGGGAGAAACCCGCCCTCAGGCCGTTGTCCGGATGAGGCGCGCACTTGAGGAATACCGTTTTGTAGGTATTCGAACGAATATACCATTCCATCAAACCATGATGAGCACTTATCCATTCATCACTGGTAATTACGACACACGTTTCGTCGAGGAAGAATTTTCTATGATTGACGCAGCCGAGAACCGCGAGCTCTACCTGGATATTGCTGCTCTAATGGCCAGCCTGGTGGCACATGATCAAATGGAAAGGCGCACACAGGTCTATCCAAATCCTGGGGAAAAATCGAATTGGAAGTGGGCGAACCGCCACGAAAGGAATGGCCGATGAAATACATATCCGAAGTCGATGGCTTAGAATTCCCGGTTGAAATTCTGGATGAACACCATGTCCGTTTTGGAGGAGATGTACTAAGTGTAGACCTTGCTGCTGTCAGCGGCGAGCCACTTTACTCTCTCATCGTGAATGGCGAATCTTATGAGGGATACGTTTATCCCGCCGAAGACGGTTGGCAAGTGCTCTTACTGGGACAGTTCTATCAAGTGCGCGTGGAAGACGAACGTGAAAGGCACTTGAGAATATCAAGCCAAGGCGCAACCCGTTCGACTGCCGAATTTTTGGTCAAAGCGCCCATGCCAGGATTGATAGTCTCGGTGCCAATCACTGAAGGGGAGATAGTGAAAAAAGGTCAGACTCTTGTTATCCTGGAATCGATGAAGATGCAAAATGAGCTACGCGCACCAAACGCCGGGAAAGTAGCGCGCCTGCGCATCAATGCGGGTGATAGCGTTGAGCAAAAGCAAATCTTACTCAATCTATCAGCTCCTTAGAAGCAGATATTATTTCCCATCCAGACGACCTGTTCGACTCCCCCAATCTCGTCGATGAGCAAAGGAAGTCGATGTTTGAATCGTACTACCTCTCCGCTTGTTAAAAAGCGCAATTCACCGTGCGAAGAACCGGCACTGCTTAGGCCTTCTCGATCCAGCAATCGGGCTATCTGACGTGCTACAGCCGGGGCTGGGTCTATTACCTGCACATCCTGACCGACGATCTGCTTGACAAGCGGAATAACGAACGGGTAATGGGTACAACCCATGACAACGGTATCAATCCCCTGCTCCAGCATAGGGTAAAGGGCTTTTTCCAAAATTGCACGTGTTACCGGGGAATCCAATTCGCCTTTTTCAATCTGCCCCACCAGGCCTGGGCAGGTATCCTGCAAAATGGTTACGCCATTTCCAAACCGCTCCACTACAGAAGTGTAGAGCGTACCCTGGAAAGTAGCTGGGGTCGCAAGTATACCAATTACGCCCGTGTGGGTGGAGGCAACCGCCGGTTTGACTGCCGGCTCCATGCCAACAAAAGGCGTTGTAGGAAAAGTCTGCCGTAAATGACTTAGAGCTGCGGCAGAGGCAGTGTTACAGGCCACAACGATTAATTTCGCTCCCAAAGAGAGCAAGAATCGGGTAATCGCTTCCGAAAAAGCCTGAACTTCATCCAATCGACGAGAGCCATAGGGAACATGCTCCTGGTCTGCAAAATATATTACTGACTCTGACGGTATTTGGGCACGGATTTCCCGAAGCACGGATAATCCGCCAACACCGGAGTCAAAAATACCTATAGGCGCATTGTTTGAGGACATAGTCTTATGCATTACCGGCTGCATTGACAAACGCCCGAAATAATCGTTGAGTGACTGGCTGGTCTGTCAACCATTCCGGATGCCACTGGACTGCGATCCCGAATGGGTGACCAGGCAGTTCCACGGCTTCCACAAGGCCGTCCGGCGCGTGGCCAACCGGGCTCAAAGCCGGAGCCAATTTCTTTACGCCCTGATGATGGAGACTATTTACTTTTAACTCTCTTGATCCCAGAATATCTGCCAGGTGAGATCCCTTTTCAACATCTACCGTATGTGCAAGAAACTGTCGTTGCGAAACGGAATCATAATCGTGTTTAAGGGCACCGGGGAATTGGGTTTGAATATGCGTGTACAGAGTCCCGCCCATAGCCACATTGATTACTTGGATGCCACGGCAAATTCCGAGGAAAGGTTTGCCAGATTCCTGCGCAGCCCGGAACAAAGCAATTTCGACCTCATCTCGATCCGGATCTACTCCGTCCAAGCGCGGATGGAATTCTTCCCCATATCGTTCAATACCGATATCCCCGCCTCCTGTTAGAAGAATACCATCCAGCCGGTTAAGAATAGATTGGCGATCATCTTCTGTTAATCCCGACGGAATCAAGACAGGTGCACCACCTGCTTCAATCAAAGCAGAAACATATATGCGCATCAATGCAGTGATTGGATACCCGTACTTGTTTTCGGAATTATACGTAGTCACACCAATTACCGGAATGGCCATTTTCACACCATACAAAACGCAAAAGGGCGCAGTATTGAACCTGCACCCTTTATTGTAAGCTATTTTCGTTTTACTCGAATTTCTGCTTTAGGTGAGCCTTTTTCCCCGTCAAACTACGGAGGAAATACAACTGCGCCCGGCGGGTATGTGTATGGCGCTCTACTACCACTTTATCAATACGTGGTGAAAGCAGTAAGAAAGTACGCTCCACACCGATGCCGTTGGAGGCTGTTCGGCGAACAGTGAAATTGGCATTGTTGCCACCTTTGCGCAAACGGATGACTGTGCCTTTAAATTCCTGGATACGTTCACGATCACCTTCCTTGATGCGCACGTGCACACTCACCTGGTCACCCGGCTTCAATTCGGGAATGTTGATATTCTTGGTTGTCTCAAAGTTTTTATTCAGGTCAATCATATTCAGCTACCTCACAAAAAATCTTCGCCTTCCAGCGCGGGGCGAGATTATAACATGCGTTCTGGATTGGGGCAAGTCCAAAAATTCGGTTATAATTTTTACTCTGCCCCCGTAGCTCAATGGATAGAGTAATGGACTTCGAATCCAGTGGTTGCGAGTTCGAGCCTCGCCGGGGGCGCTATCTCGCTAAAATATGACTATTCGAAATACCCGATACCATTACCAGGATTGGAATTGCAGTGTGGCAAGGATTATTCCAGCAATTGTGCTAATTCTTTCTCTGGTAGCATGCAGCATAGGATATATTCCCCTGGATTTTACAACGCCAGTCGTCTCTCCATCGCCTTTACCGGCAATCCTTTCACCAACTCACCCATTTATTCCATCTGCTACGCTAACAGCAACGACCATCCTTATTCCGCCTACATTTACCGAGATCGAGTCTCTTACTCCGACAGTGATCTCAACAGACACATTCACTCCCACAATCACATTCACACCAACACTCACTTTCACAGGCACTCCCACAACCAGTCCTACCCAGCCGACGGAGCTCAGTGTGGATATTCCCGGTTGTAATACCAGCCTCGATATTCTCCACCAAATGGGCGAAGTAACCAATGCGTTCCCCGTCGTTCGAAATTCCACAGGGAAAAACCTGACAAATGTCTGCGCAACCCTCTCGGCTTCCGATGAGGCGCGGGTACACCCAGATAAGACAAGCTGTGTGCCTACGCTACCGACTGGCTATCAAGTAACCTTAGAATTAACGGTTGACACTGGATTCGGACAGGATACCGCTATCCAGGTGGTTGTAACCACTACGGAAGGGCCAAGTGCATCCGCGGCACGCTCCAGTTGCCGCGCGATTGGCCTGCCAGGCTGGGTACCCGACAGTGTCGACATGATCCAACCAATCCCATAAGAATTTAAGGCAGAACTAGAGCTTCCCAACCAGGGTAATTATTAAGCCGGCAAAAACGATCTACGACGTGCGCCAGTGAGAAAGCGTTTATAATGATATCAAATCAGCGAATTTCTAAAATAATATTCAAGAAAGAATAAATTATGTCCGATGAACAGCTCTCTTCAAGAAACAAAATCGCCATCTTAATCGACGGTGATAACGCCCAAGCCAACTTGCTGCCGCAAATTTTGGTGGAGGCCGGGAAATATGGTCTTGTGACCGTCCGGCGGATTTATGGAGACTGGACAACATCCAGCATGAACTCCTGGAAAGACGTCCTAAACTTCCATGCTGTCCAACCAGTCCAGCAATTTCGCTATACTGTCGGGAAGAACGCGACCGATAGTGCAATGATTATTGACGCAATGGATCTGCTTCACTCTGACGTGGTGGACGGCTTCTGCCTGGTTTCCAGCGACAGCGATTACACTCGTTTAGCTACACGCATTCGCGAATCAGGTGTCTTCGTGATGGGTATCGGCGAGAAGAAGACCCCCAAGCCCTTCGTGAACGCCTGCGATGTATTTGTCTATACTTCCAACCTGGTGACAGAGCACAAACCGGTCCGCCCGGCTGCACAAAAGCAAACGAGACGGAGCAAGAAACCGGCCGCGACTTCCGCTGCGACTCCGGTTGTAACAACACCAGTCGCAGCCTCAACTTCTGCTGCCCCTGCTGTAACGACACCAGTCTTAACCCCCGCAACAACGCCAGTTCTGGAACCGGAAAACGAGAACGATCCAATGCCACTCATCCGTCAGGCCT
>JBEKVG010000252.1:0-4780 GCA_049514195.1 Anaerolineales bacterium
CCTCCGACCGCGTCCTCAGCATTTATTTGACGCTGACTGAATACCCCGTCTTGAGTGCCCGTATCCGAAACATCATGCGCGACCAGCTTTTCGCACGCGGTGTGCTCACCCGGGAAGCTTTTGATGCAGAAGCGCGCCAGAAAGCCATCCAGTCCCAATTCCGGGAGGGGCTGCATAATCCATATAGTGAGGAGACATCGGAAACCTGGGAAGAGCGGTTAAGAGTCGTCCGCGATCACTTGACCGACTTTTATTTTGCAAACAACCTGCCGTATGAGGATTTCGAAACAATTGTCCGCCTGGCGATCAGTGAACATGGTGAAACCCCGGATTTGATTACTTTTAACCCTGAACTTGCTCCACAAGACTTGCTCTTCCAGCAGGCGGAGGAGATTGAGCGCGTGCCGGCTGCCAGGCGCAAAAGGTTCGAGGCGCGCTTGCAGGAGATCAAGGCGGTACTTATCCGCACCATGATCAGCGACCAGTTGGCCTATTTGAATATTGCTCGTAAATGGTTAACTGTGGCTGATTTAAAGGAGATCCAACACCGCAAGATTGGCTACGGGAAGATCGGCGGGAAATCAGCGGGGATGATGCTGGCCTACCGCATCCTGAAAGAGGCTTCCCCTCCCGAGGTCCGGGAAGCCGTGCGCATTCCCGTTTCTTACTTCGTGGCCTCAGACCTGTTCTATGTCTTCATGGCGAACAACGGGCTGGTGCACTGGTCCGATCAAAAATACAAGCCCGAAGCGCAAATGCGTTCCGAATACCCTCGGATTGTGCGGGAGTTCGTCAGGGGAAAATTCCCTGATGATATCCTCGAACGATTTCAGGAGATTCTCACCGAAGCCGGGAAACGACCTCTCATAGTCCGATCATCCAGCCTGTTGGAAGACAACTTTGGTTACTCTTTTGCAGGCAAGTACGACAGTTACTTTTGCCCCAACCAGGCTACACCCGAAGAAAACTTGACTGCCCTGACAGAAGCCATCGCACGTGTTTACGCATCCTGCGTGAACCCAAATGCCCTGCTCTATCGCCATGCCAAGGGATTGGTGGAGTACGATGAGCGCATTGCCGTGCTGCTCCAGTTCGTGGAAGGGGAGCAGTTTGGGCACTACTTCATGCCGCAAGCCTCCGGCGTAGCCTTCAGCCGCAACCTGTACCGCTGGTCGCCGCAAATCCGCAAGGAGGACGGTTTCCTGCGCCTGGTGTGGGGGCTGGGGACGCGCGCGGTGGAGTCTTTCAGTGATGAACACCCGCGTCTGGTGGCGCTCAGCCACCCATTGTTGCGGCCAGCAGATTCGGTCGAGGAGATCCTCCAGTACTCCCAAAAATGTGTGGACTTGATTGACCTCGAAGAGAATGCCATGCGAACCCTCCCCGTCCGCCAGGTTCTGACTGCCCAGTACCCCCTCCTGCGTTACATCGCCCAGGTCGAAGCGGATGGGTACCTGAGTTCCCTGAGCAGCAACATGGTCGAGGCCGACCGGTTGGTTATCACCTTCGATGGCTTGATTCGCAGGACACCCTTCGCCAACCGGATGAAGGATCTCCTTGCGACCCTTGAAAAATACTACGACTCCCCGGTAGACACCGAGTTCACTGCCAAAATAGTCGATCCCAATCTGCCTCGCCCCGAGATTCGCATTACGTTACTCCAATGCCGCCCGCAGAGCCACCTGCGTGACGCGCGTGAGGTGGCACTGCCTGCCGAACCTGATCTTGCAGATGTCGTCTTCTCCACCCAGCGCATGGTACCGCGCGGTATCGTGGCAGGTATCCGCTGGGTATTGTTCGTCTCACCGGAAGGTTACTTTGCCCTGACTTCAACAGCAGACCGCAACCGACTGGAGCGTACTATCGGAACCATCAACGCGGCCCTGAAAGATGAGACCTTCATCTGCGTTGGACCGGGGCGCTGGGGAACATCCACGCCCGATCTGGGAGTTGGCATTGATTATGGAGATATTTACTGCACGCGTGCCCTTATCGAACTGACCGGCAAGGGCATTGGACCGGACCTTGAGCCATCTTTCGGCACGCATTTCTTTCAGGACCTGGTTGAATCGAATATCTACCCACTTAATGTCAATCTGGATGACCAGGATACTGCTTTCAACCGGGACTTCTTCTATAAAACCCCTAATCATCTT
Organism: Anaerolineales bacterium; assembly: GCA_049514195.1. Classification (GTDB taxonomy): domain Bacteria; phylum Chloroflexota; class Anaerolineae; order Anaerolineales; family Villigracilaceae; genus UBA877. The sequence continues at coordinate 2,157 of JBEKVG010000252.1, forward strand.
TCCGATTTCATCCGTTCAGATGAAGGCTTGCTTAATGCTTTGCGTCTGATAAAGGTGGAGGATTTCAGTCCAGGTCGTTCCATAACCCTGGTAATGAATGATGATGAGGGCAGAGCACTGGCGTTTTTACAGTCCCCGGCAGATTACCAGACCCACTTTACACAATAATGGCCCGTAGATGATTAGCGCCGCGAACATCCCGAGCTGCAGCGCAGGGATCAACACGAGACCGAAGCTAAACCAGCCTTTGCGAGCCACATCGACCCCTTTGGTGGCTTCAAGCCTGTGCCAGGCATTGCGCATCACAAATATTGTGATGATGGAGGCAACCGGTGTAACAAAGAACGCCGAGAGGCTAGCGATCGGGAACCATTTACCCGATGAACTGGCAACCCAGAACATCACCAGCAGGTTCAAGAGGACCAGCAAGGCCCAAAATGGGATCAGGTATCCCATTTTCTCGCGTTTTAAGATGCTAATGTAAGCAATTCCGGCCAGAGGCCCGGCAATTAGTGGGGGCAGGCAACCCAGAAGCAGATATACGATGGCTAACATATCAAGTGTCTCGTCTGCTAGTTTAATCCGAAAATAGCCGGGAGGCAATCCTTATTCCATAAAAGAACAAATGTTCTATTTTGCCGGCCCTGAAAGCCTGGTTCTTATTGCAACAAAAGCCTTCCGGATAGCATCCCGGAAGGCTTTTATTGCCCTACAAATCCGCCAGTACATCCTACCGAAAGTTTCACGTGAAACAAAAATGCCTGGCAGCTTATATTTCCTGACGATGGAAAATCATACAGGCAACCAGCAATGCGACAGCGATGATACCCAGGCTGATCCCAAAAGCCGGCCAGGCCGTACCCTTCCCGCCCATCATTAACGTGGTACCCCAACTGAAGAGCCGGCCGGGAAAATATTCGCCGATGGTTGGAAGAGCTCCGATCCCGCCGAGGAGTATCAGGGCCACAAAAGCCAGGCCGACTGCAACACCGTTCGTGCGGGCAATCGTGCTGGCCAGCAATGCCAACGCCATATAGACCAGGAACACCACCAGCATCAACCCATTGAGAACCAAGAACGGTCCCCAAGCCAGCGGTACAAACAGCACCCGCGTGTAATACCAGCACCCGATGGCCGCCAGCGCCAGACTGATAACAAAGACAACCGTCAGTGCGGCAAACTTTGCCAATAGAAATGTTTCACGTGAAACAGGACGGGTCAGGAAGAAGGCCGCAGTGCCGCGTTCTTTCTCCTGCACCACTACGCCCATCGTCACCAGCAGTGCAAGTAAAATACCGAACTGGCTCATATTTTTCACATATTGGGTGATGGCATCGGTGACAGTCGGCGCAGGGATAGCGGCAAGGATTCCGGGCGGCACACCCGGGATGGCCTTGAGCATTTCAGGTGTAAATTTGGCAAACAGGGGTGAAGCCAGCCCAAAAGCCGCGAAGACTGCCGCCACAATCAGGAAGCGGTAGGTTCGCCACTGCTCCTGCATTTCTTTGCGAAAAACGGCCATAAAGTTCATACCACATTCTCCAATCCGACCAATTGCAGGAATACGTCTTCCAGGGATGGCCGGACCTCTTCGTACCGGTTCAGCGTCAGGCCGGAATGCACAGCCGAAGCCAGCAATTCATGCTTGGCAAACTGCACGTCTCTGACGGTGATGCGCAATGCCCCATTGCAGGGAGCAACGGAAATTACCCAGGACTGGTTGCGCAAATCTGCGGCCCATTGCGAGAGGGCAGCCTGATCGTCGCCTTCCACTTCAAATGCAGGAATGGCGTAATGCTCCAATAACTCCTCGCGTGGCGACTGCACCAGCATGCGGCCCTTGGCGATAATCCCGACCACGTCACAAACGCGCTCTACGTCCGCCAGAATGTGGGTGGACATGAGCACCGTACACTGGCCTCGCAAACTCCCGATCAGGTCGAGTACTTCCTTGCGCCCGCTTGGGTCGAGGGCACTAGCAGGTTCATCCAGGAAAAGTACTTTCGGGTGGTGAATGAGGGCCGCTGCGACTCCCAGGCGTTGGCGCATACCCCGCGAAAAGCCACCAATCCGGCGTTTGGAGACATCCTCCATCCGAACCAGGGCAAGCAGTTCCCGTGTCCGGGCAGCCCGCTCGCTAGAGGCTAAGCCATATAAGCGGCCTAGGTAGTCCAGGAATTCACGCGGCGTCATCCAGGAGTAAAAGGCCGGTTCCTCCGGTAGATGACCGATGTATCGGGCGAGTTTATGCCCATTTTTCAGGACATCTACGCCGGCTACCTGCGCATTTCCGGAGGTCGGACGCGCCAGCCCGGTGAGAATGCGCAAGGTGGTGGTTTTTCCGGCCCCATTTGGACCCAGGAAGCCGAAAACTGTCCCGGGTGCAACCTCCAGGTCCAGGCCATCCAATGCACGGACTGCACCATAGGTTTTTTTCAGAGCCTCAACATGCACACTGCTCACGGCTTACTCCAGATCTTCCTTGCGGCCTGCAATGAAATAGATGATTGGACCGAGGAGATTGATCAAGACGATGACCAGCACCCAGGCCCATTTCGGCCCACGCGTCTGCTGGCGGCGGATCAAGTCCACCAGAGCCGTGATCATCAAGGCCAGTTCGATCA
>JBEKVG010000253.1:0-4772 GCA_049514195.1 Anaerolineales bacterium
ACCGTTGGCGAGGACTGGTTCTTGGCCTTCTCACCGGAACGTGTTGACCCAGGCCGTGTGGATTTTACAACCCTCAACACGCCCAAAGTGGTTGGGGGCATCACATCTGCCTGCACCGAAGTTGCTGAAGCCTGGTATGGCGGGGCCATCCAGCAAATCCATTTGGTCTCTTCGGTAGAAGCGGCCGAGATGGCAAAACTTTTGGAAAATACATTTCGTATGATCAACATCGGCATGGTCAACGAAATGGCTATTATGTGTGAGCGTATGGGTGTGGACGTGTGGGAGGTGATTGACGCAGCCGCCTCCAAACCGTTCGGCTTTATGAAGTTCACACCTGGGCCAGGCCTGGGAGGACATTGCATTCCGATCGACCCTATGTATCTTTCCTGGAAAATGAAAACCTATCAATACACCGCGCGCTTTATCGAACTGGCCTCGGATATCAACGCCAACATGCCGCGTTATGTTGTGGCGCGTATCCTGGATGCGCTGAACGGGCGTGGTCAGCTCTTGAAAGGTTCGCACTGCCTTGTTCTGGGAGTCGCATATAAACCTGATATTGACGATATTCGGGAATCCCCCGCCCTGGATGTGATCGGTCTACTGCAAAAGAGGGGTGCTTTAGTCGAATACCACGATCCCTACATCCCAACATTGAAGACCCAGGATGGTGTGGAAATGCACTCCGTCCCGGACCTGATGGCGGCTGTGCACGCCGCGGACTGTGTTGTTATAACGACGAACCACAAATCTTACGACTACAAGTCCATCCTGGATGCGGCGGAATTTATCTTCGATAGTCGCAATGCCCTCGGAAAAATGGGTAAGGACAGTCCGAAGGTGGTCAGGCTCTAATTCTGTCCCCGGTGTATAAAACATCCCTTATGGCACAATCCCTTATCACAGGAGCGGAGGGTATTCTCACCGATCAAACCAGAGTACGCAAGACGGTGGAATTGTGACCATATTTCAAAAGCTTTCTGCGATGTGGCAGGAAGACCATCTGCTTCGCAGAGTGGTAAAGAATAGTTCTTATCTTTTCAGCAGTAATGCCCTTTCTGCTGTCATCAGCTTCCTTCAAACCATTGTTGCCGTTCGTCTCATAGGTGTGGCTAACTGGGGCCTAGTTTTAACCATTCAGACATTTGCCTCCAATATTAATCGCTTCCTCTCTTTCCGCATGAGCGAGGTGGTGCTCAAGCATCTGGGTCCCTCCCTGGCGGACGATAAGAAGCAGGAGGCGGCTGTGTTGGTCAAGGCGACTGGCTTGCTGGAAGCGGCCACGTCCGTGGTAGCCTTCCTTATCCTTTTACTACTCTCCCCCTGGGCCTCCCGGCTATTTGCTAAGAATGTCAGTACAACTCCCTTGTTTGCATTCTACGGATTAATTCTGCTTAGCAATATCGTTTACGAGACCTCTACCGGAGTTTTACAGGCCACCCATCGATTTGATCACCTCGCCCGGGTGAATCTGGCGAACAGCATCATCACCCTTTCTGTGACGGCGGTGATCTACATACTCTATCGCTGGAGCGGCTTGATTCCCGCTTCCAATCTGGTGATAGCCATTCTTGTCGCTTATGTTCTTGCCAAGACCTATGTCGGCGTAGCCCAAATTATTCTGGCGTTGCGTGAACTCAATCATGCGCTCGGGCCCGGTTGGTGGCGCATCCCTCTTCGAACTCTCCAGGGGAAACGTGCCTTGTTCCTATTTGCCCTCAACACCAACCTGAATGGTACCGTGAACCTCTTTTTCCGGGATAATATTCCGCTTTATATGGCCAGTCTGCTCTCCACAACTGCGGTAGGGTACTATAAGATTGGATTGACCTTTATCATCCCTATTACCTTGATCCTTGACCCTTTCATTGCCCCAGTTTATGCCGAAATTTCCCGTACGATTGCCAAATTGGAGTGGCGAACGACCTTGCGCCTGTTGAGACGGATTACTATTCTCACCGGCGCAATTATTCTGACAATCTGGCTTGGCTGGGCACTGACCGGCTGGTGGATTCTACCTACCCTTTACAAACCACAGGCAAGCCCTGTCTATCCATTGTTATTAATTCTGATTGCTGGCTATGGCTTTGCCGGTGTTTTTCAATGGAGTCGTTCGCTCTTTCTTTCGCTTGGCAAACCTGGCTATCCGGTGGTTGTCTCTACCATTGTGGGGATAGTAGAGCTGGCATTGTTCTTTACCCTCGTCCCTCGCTATGGCTACCTTATGGCAGCTGCCATTCTCTCGGGCTATTTCATTGTCTCGATTGGCTTTACCTCCCTGAGCGGTCTGTGGGAGGTCCGCCATCGCATGCTCACGGAACCTCAACCACTTGTCACGGCTTCACCGCCACCTCCACCTGTAGAAGTTCTGCCTGAGGAGCAGCACATGGAGCGGCGTCCCGTGTCACGGCGCTTCACATCCCCCGGCGTCAACCGCTGGGACTGGCTAGCAGTGCTGATTTTTCTCGCTTTTGCTGTGGTTTACTTTCTGGGGCGTTTGCAAGGGAATTACCCGACCGTGGTGTTGACCGGCGACGGCGGTAATATTGCCAGTTACGCGGCAGCTCTCGACCATCCCGGATGGTTCCAGGCTGATCCGGTCTTGGGTGACTTAAAAACTATCGGCATTTATGCCACCATTCATATTCCCATCATCCGCGCCCTGAACCATCTGACTGATGACTACGGTCTGGCATATGCCTGGTTGGTGCTTCCGCAGACCTTTCTGCAACTACTTGGCTTCTACATCCTGGGACGGGTGCTTTTTAGAAACCGCTTCTGGGCTTTCTTATTGGCCTTCCTGACCGCTATGACGGTCATCAATATTGGCCTGGGTGAGATCTGGGGTGTCTGGCAGGATGCTTTGCCGCGGGTTACCTTCCAGTCACTGTTGCCCTTCTTGCTGGCGCTGACACTGGTCTGGAAAGACCGCCCCAGACGCTGGCCTTGGTTGATGCTTTTTGCCGGGTTACTGGTGTACGTTCACCCGGTCAGTGCCCCGGCCTGGGGATTGGCTGTCTGGCTCAGCCTCTGGGCATTGCTGCCCAAAGGTTGGAATTGGAAGCGACGTATACCCGTTATGCTGGGGTTAGGCCTCCTGTTCTTGGCCGTCCTGACCCCCTATGCGATCAATTATCTATCCTACCGCAGGGGTGACCAGGCCGCTGATTACAATACGGTGATGGCAATTCTACAGACCTACTCGCCCGCCAATCTTCTCGACGTTCCGGCGGCGATGGGGACTTTTATGTGGAATATGATCCGCAGCTTGCTACTGCCGGTGGCATTGGCTGGGTTCGTAGCCACCTGGTTGCTGAAGAAAAGCGACCGCACGCCGGTCAAGATTGTTTTACTCTGGGTGGTGGGGATCTTTATCACCAGTGTCATCATCCCATTCGGCGAGCAGATAGTTGAACAACACTTCCATATTTTGCCGCTTGAGACCGAACTGGTACGTTGCATCCGTTATTTTGTGCCTCTTTTGCTTCTATTTTGGATTTGGCCGCTGGCGGAGTGGACACCGCGACTCGCCAATCCGCAAGCCCGTCGTGCGGTATTTGCTTTGGGGATCGTGCTCTTAGGCTTTTGGGGCGCTACGAACCGCCCCGCCGTGCGCGATATTTACCAGACATTAGTGTGCTTCACGAAGGGGCGTCTGGTCTGCTCGGCGCAAAATCCCTTGGATGATCTCCTCCTTACCCTGCGTACCCAGACACAGCCAGGGGAGGGCGTACTCGTCTTCAACGAGGATACTGCCTATGTGTCTCAATCCCTCAGTGTTCGTTACTCGGCCTTGCGTCCGATGGTATACACATTGAGGGACAGTGGTATTCTTGGGTACAGCAATCGCTCCGCCCTGCCAGGCTGGCTGGCGACCACCAAACAGATGGATACTTTGCGGGCCATGGCCAATTCTCAGGAACGGCTTGCTGGATTGGTTCCTCTGGCAAAAAGCTTGGGAGCCACCTACCTTGCGGTTGACTTCAATGTTACGCCGGAAATGTTAAGTCCCCTGCCGGTGAGCGTGTTGATGCAAAATGCAGGATATATCCTGCTAAAATTGCATTAACTGCATGTTTCAGGTATCATTTTCGAGGAGCACCCTCGATATTGATTAGGATGAGGCATATGGAGCGTAACCAAGATGCACCTTCGGGTCCGGAAACGGCCTTGCTTTCTGTTGTTGTACCTATCTATAACGAGGCTTTTTACCTTCCCAATCTACTGGCGGAGTTAATCCCGTATTGCCAGGCGCGGAATTGGAAGTTAATCCTCGTCGATGACGGTTCCAGTGACAATACCTCCAGCATCCTGAAACAATACGAAGAATCTCTGGGTATGACCATTCTTCATCACAAACTCAACCGCGGCTATGGCGGGGCACTGAAAACAGGGCTCTTGGAAGTGGATACCCCATATGCCTTGACTATTGACGCCGACGGGCAACATGAATTGAGTGACATTGATACCCTGCTACGATTTGCGCTCGAAAAAGACGCTGATATGGTGGTGGGTAAACGCAGCCAGAACGCCTATTCCGGCCTGTATCGCAATATCGGCAAGTGGTTCATCCGAAGGTTTGCTGCCTTGCTTATGCCAATTCATATTTCGGATCTGAATTCCGGTTTCAAACTCTACCGTACCGACCTTGTGCAGAGGTATTTGTCTATCTGCCCGGACTCGATGGCTTTCAGCGATGTGATCACGTTGATCTTTATTAAGAAACGCCATCTGGTGCTGGAACATCCCATCACCATCAAACAAAGGGC
>JBEKVG010000254.1:0-4760 GCA_049514195.1 Anaerolineales bacterium
TATCCAAGAACTGTCCATTGGTATTGTCTCCACAATGTGCCACTAGGTCTACTTCCATAAAGCCAGGTTTGTCTTCGCTCCAGTCCGCAAAGGTGCGCACGGGGATGTTCTTTTTGAGCAACACGCCTGGCTTGGTGGTACTCAGGCCATGTGGGTGGTTGAAGCGTGCTGGCCCAAGACAACGATCGATAGTGGAACGGCTGATGTGTAGGAGTAATTCTTTTATTTCTGCCGAAAGTGTCAGCTCGTCACACCGCTCCAACACTTTGATCCCTTCTGGCAGATAGGGGTGTAAGCGCTTCGAGCAGATCCGTCCATAGATCTCCCAGATTTGCTCTAGTGCCTGCACGACTTCCCCACGATAGATCGCTTTCCGTCCTTTGGGTTTGCTCTTGCGACGCGGATACCCATGCTTCAAAAGTCGTACGGCATACTTGCGATGATAGCCTGTCGCCGCCGTGAATTCATCCAGAATCTTCTGCTTCTGTGCTTTTTTAGCCTTCAGGTATCTTGGCTGTATTTCTGCTAACAATTCGCGCTTGCTTCGTTGACTCATCATATGCTCCTCCGACAGTCCTGATATACTGTCGTAGAGTAACAATCTTTATGAGGCAACGATACTTTTCAAAGTTACTTTTTTTATGAGGCAATGCGCATACATAATTCTTTTCTCTGTTTGTACTATAATCTAATACTCATTCTATGTTAAACTTCACTATTCAATACAATTTAATTGTTTGATTATCGGACACAATTTTTCTCCAAAAGGCTAAAAGAGCCAGCGATAAGATCAAACCGGTGTGTTTCTTGATGGGATTGTTTGCATGAGAAAGGAGCCAAACTGCGTGCATTCAACTCTTTCTTCCCTTTGAGACGATGGGCAGCGGTCGCCCTGCTCCTGTCGCTGTTTTGGATGACGGTGCTTCCGCAGGCCGCCGTGGTGGCTAACACACCAGCCAAAACTCAGGAACAATTAGTTATTGCTTCGGTCAGTTACCCTCAAACAACCGTATGCGTGGGGGATCAAGAAACATTTAAAGTCTTGATCACGTCGGAGGTGGTTTCAGGTACCCTCGCGCCCTTGACGCTTGCCGGGATTCCAAAAGCGATCGTAGATGCCAATACTTATGACCATCCTACCAATCAAATGGGATATGCGACCTGGGCGGAAACTGCAAAGCAGCCAGGGGAAATACCTTGGATCATCACGGCCACCAAGGATGGGTATCTATCCGCCGACCCCGTGCGTTTCAAGGTGAAAGTGGTGAAGTGCGGCTGGAAAATCGGGTTGGATTATGATGATGAGTTTTATGACCAGGCCTATGTGTGGCATTACCAGAGCAGCGTCGAACTACCGGATTATGTATCTTTCGCGGCTGATGAGAATGGCAATCTCGCCTTGGTGGATGGAGGTTCACTCGTGGCTAAATATGAGGGCAACGTTTATTATTTTGTTGCCCAGGCCTTTCATTGCAACATCGATCCCAGTTTGAGCGGAGATTATTCGATCCAATTTAGCGGCAGTCTGAAAAATAACCGGCTGACGATCAAACTATTCGCTATTCCGGTCGCCTTACCCATTGAGGTCAATATCCAGTGTGTGGATGACCATGGAGCCTTGGTATGGGAACCATTCAAATATCCCACCATTCAGCGATTGGATTTAATCACCCGGTCCATCCCAAGCCTGGCAAGCCTCATTTTTAATCAAAGCGGTGGGGTCAAGAAGTTCAAGCTCAAGGGATCCTTGATCTGGGGGCTCCCTGCGCATAATGCCGGTGGGATAGTGGTGGTGGTCCGGGATAAAGGAGAATAGGCAATGGGAGCGTCAGATATGGAAAATAAACTGGCTCGTTTGACGGCGGTGATCCTGGCGATAGGCCTGGCCATGACGGCCTGTTCTTCTCCGGCCCCGTCCAGCCAAAATGCAAACCAGGGCAATAGCGCTGCCACCCAGGTCTCCGCTGGGGAAGCCACCCCGGCCGGCGGGACGAATGGCACAACCAGCGCTGCCCAGGTTTCCCTGGCGGTGGGCCTGGGTAGCCTGAAGGCCTACCGGTCGGTATTGAAGATCGATTTTAACGGCAAGGCTGCGGGTGAAGCAACTCAATGGAACATGACCTATAGCCTGTATGTATCCGCGCAACGGAGCGGCCGGCTTTTATTCATTGATACGACCAATGGGCCGGCGGATGGTTCCCTGGATGGTTTGATCTCCGGTACGATGGACGGCGTGGTTTATTCCCGGTCGGGTAAAACTGACGCATGCTCAGCCGAGTTACAAGATGCCAGCCAGCCGATTGAACCGGTGGTTGAACCGGTGACGCTGGCGCCACAGGTTGACCTGAGCCAGGCAAAAGGCAAGACGGATACCCTGAATGGGGTGGCGGCTCTGCATTACGTCCTGGATGAGAATAGCCTGGGCCTGCAGGATGGAAAAGCCCAGGGGGACATCTATCTGGCCAAAGACGGTGGTTATGTGCTCAGCTATCACCTCCAGGCCAGCAGCAATACGGCTTTATTTGACCCGGATCTCCAGGGGACGTTGACCTGGGATTACAGCCTCACCCCTGATGAGCCAGGGGCCGTAGGAACGACGGGCGGTATTCCCCTGCCGGATGATTGTCCACCGGGCCTGGGGAGCCGCATCCCCAAAATGGCAGACGCCAGCCTGCTGACCCAATTGCCCGGATACATGGAATATACTTCGGCCTCGAGTGCGAAGGATATTGCCAGTTTTTACCTCAGTGGGTTGGCGGCTCAAGGGTTCAATCCGACCGGCACACCCAAGGCGTCTGACCAGGGCAACTATCTGGAATTTACAAACGCCAGTCAAACCTTAACCGTCATGATTCAAGCCGGGAAACCGACGCATGTAACCCTGGAATTGGAAAATGGCCCGCCGATAGTCGTGGCCGAACCCACGCAGACCGGTTCTACCACCGGCGGAGAAACGAATCAAAATCCCATCCAGCTCATCGCACTGGCGATGGGAAAATTGCTCGGCAACGATAATACCCCGAGCGTCTTTCCTTCCTACACGCTGAGCATGAACGAAAGCCTACCCAGCGCCTCCGGGAACGCTGCCACCACACTGCAGGCGGACGTGCAGGGCGCCAATTACCATTTCGTCCTCACGTCGGGCGGCACAAAGACAGACGCCATCCACTTTAATGGGCAGGATTACTCGGTTGTCAACGGAAAGGCCCAGCCGGGTTCGGCCATGCTGGCGGTAAGTTGGGCCATGTGGAAATTGGATCCGGGTGTGATGTTTGGGGATGCCTCGGCTTCAACCATTACTCCGCAAGCCGGGACCACCCTGGAAGGCCGCCAGATCGACGTATATTCGATCGACAGCTCCACCCTCGCATCGCCTTTGCCGGATATCAGCATGGGGCTGATGCCGTATGTGATCACTGCCATTCAGGGTACCGTGTGGATTGACCATGCCACCGGCGGATTGGTCAAGGCCGATCTTCAGTTCCAGGCGAACGTCAAGAAACCAGGCGAAACCACGCCTAGCGCACCTGGGAAAGGTGAATTTCATATCACGGTCAGTCAAATCGGGCAGGTTACCGTCAGCCTGCCATAAAAATCAGCACGTTTTTTTCGTATCTACTCACAGATGTCATTGCGAGTAAATCCACAGCGCGTGGCGCTCTTCATTCTGAAAGAAATTGTCATTGCGAGCGAGCGCACTTCAGCGAGCGAAGCAATCCCATGTTTGAAGGGCAAAATCGACTATTTTGAGATTGCTTCGTCGCAAAAAGCGCTCCTCGCAATGACAGAATCAACGAAATTCTGGTTATTGTGAGTAGATACTTTTTTTCTATCCCTTAATAACCGCGTAAAAATAACCATGGTGTACTACCTCGCCAGGTTAAAGTAAAATCCAAAAGAGGAAAAAATGAAACTGCCATCGACCATTCATCTTCAGCGATTGGCAACCTTGCTGTTGACCTGCATGGTATTAATGGCTTGCAGCGCACAGCCCTCGCAAGCGAGCTCCCCAACCGCTTCGGCAGTCTCGACGATTCAACCCATTGAAGCAACGGCATCTTCTCCCGCACAAACGGAAGCACCGACCTTGACTCCCACGCAAGCGGGGGGTGAGCTGGGTAGCCAACTCGAAATGGTCTCAATCAACCCCGACGGCCAGCCGCTCAATGGCAATAGTGATGCGGTCGCCGTTTCAGATAACGGTCTGTATGTGGCATTTACATCGAATGCAACCAATCTGGTACCCGAAAAGACAACGGATGCTTATACTGACGTCTTCGTTTACGACCATGCCAGCAAAAAGATCGTAATGGTTTCTGTCTCAACCGATGGGCAGGAGGGAAACGACAATTCTGGCCAGCCCATGATCTCCGCCGACGGCCGTTTCGTCGTTTTTACATCCGCGGCCACCAACCTGGTTCCCAATGATGATAATGGCAAGCTGGATGTTTTTATCCATGACCGGGATTCCGACGGTAACGGCACCTTCGACGAGCCGGGCGGCATAAAGACTGAGCTGGTATCGGTGAGCCTAAGTGGCGGGGTCGGGAACGACGATTCTTGGGCTCCGCATCTTCATGGCAACGGGCGTTACATTGCGTTTTTCTCACGTGCCAGTAACCTGGTATCCGGAAATACGGACCAGTGCTCTATATACGATTTGGGAGACACCACCTGCACCAATGTTTACGTCCGCGATATGCAAACGAGCAAGACCGTGCGCACCAGTGTTTCCTCCAGTGGAGAACAGGAAAACCAGG
>JBEKVG010000255.1:0-4745 GCA_049514195.1 Anaerolineales bacterium
GTTTTATGGGGTACCCGCCTGCACCCCGAAGGGGAAAGGGTGAAGGACATCGGGACGATGAGGCAGCCCGCCCCCCTCCCGCCTGTGCCTGTGTTGCACTAGTACCTGCCTGTCCTGCCTGCACCTTACCGCAGGTACAGGTGGCGGATAGGCCAGGGTGGTACTAGCACAGGCAGGCACAGGCGAAGTGACAGGCCTGGACGATACTGATTATTCCGCGCTTCGTGAACTTGTTGAGAAGTTGAGTTCTCAAGAACTATGTGGTTGTTGAATTACGAGCCTGTCGAGCGTGGCACCAGTTTGATCGTCGCAGCTCTCGCCTCGGAGCTCACGATGGAACCGACGATGCTTTCGTCGTAGCGGCGGTATTTTGCGCGATAGGCAGCGTCTATCTGGTCGTTGATATCGGGAACGGCGTCCACGAAAGTAACGTCTTTGTCCACGCCCCCAGCCCGGATATGGCCCTCATGGCATACCTGCGTGCCACGGAACCAGGCGGAGGTGCGCCCGTAAACGGATCGGACATAGAAATCGTCGCCGAGGCGAACGACCCAGATGATCACCGGCTTTCGCAGCGTGCCGTCGGAGCGCAGTGACGCAATCTGCAACTCTTCGGCTGTTCCAATCTTGTTGAGCTCCTCACGTGTCCATGTGTCCACTTGGTTATCTCCTTCTCCTCGGCCCTTAATCCGGCTTGGTATTGCCTTGCTCAGCAACCGGTCATCGGCTATTCCTGTTCCAGGGACCGAGATCCTTGAATAGTGATTTTTGAGTCAGCGCTGTCGATCTCACGCAATCTTGATCTTTGAAAGTTTTCCGTTAAAATCATGCAATTCTTCCTGTGTCAGCACAATGTCCACTCATACCAACCATGCAGCTCTGAGTACCGCCCTAATACCGGTCGCCAACCACCGAGATCTGTGACATGGCATTTTCGATTTCATTGAGATCGTCTGACGTCAATTCGACGGCAACCGCTCCGATGTTCTCCTCGAGACGTTCAAGCTTGCGCGAGCCGGGAATGGGCACGATCCAGGGTTTTTGAGCCAGCAACCAGGCCAGTGCAATCTGTGCCGGCTTGGCTCCTTTCTGTGCTGCGATCCTCTCAAGCAGATCAACCACAACCCGGTTTGCTCTGATAGCCTCTGGCGTAAAACGGGGATTGTTGTTACGGATATCGGAGCTATCGAAGGTCGAGTTCTCATCTATCTTGCCTGTCAGGTAACCTCGACCCAGTGGACTATAGGGCACAAAACCGATACCAAGTTCCTCGCAGGTTGGCAGCACCTGCTCTTCAACGGTTCGCCACCACAGCGAGTATTCGCTCTGTACTACCGTGACTGGCTGGACCGCGTGGGCGCGGCGAATGGTTTCGGCACTTGCTTCGGAAAGCCCGAAGTGCTTAACCTTGCCTTCCTGAATCAGATCCTTGACTGCTCCGGCCACGTCTTCGATGGGCACCTCCGGGTCCACCCGGTGTTGATAGAACAGATCTATGGCATCCACCTTGAGTCGCTTGAGCGAGGCCTCGGCGACCTGCTTGATCTGCTCTGGCCTACTATCCAGGCCAACCATAGGACTCGGCCCCTTGTTGTGATCGTGTTTGAATCCGAACTTTGTGGCGATCACCACTTGCCAACGAAAAGGAGCAAGTGCTTCACCCACAAGTTCTTCGTTGGTGAATGGACCATAGACTTCAGCCGTATCGAAGAAGGTGATGCCACGGTCAACCGCCGCATGAAGAAAAGAGATCATCTCCTGCTTATCTCCAACCGGTCTGTCACCAAAGGTCATTCTCATGCAGCCGAGCCCAAGGGCCGAGACTTCCAGATTGCTTTTTCCAAGTTTTCGTTTTTGCATTTTCTGAACTCCTGTCTTTTTGTTAATTAGAGGATATCTGGGACTTGATCTTCAGCTTGAACTATTTCTTTCTCTTTTTTCAAAACCGCGTTTTCATACACCTCAATTTTGTGGTCTAAGAGGTCCAGCGTTTTTTGCATTTCTTTCATTCTGGCCACAAGCTGCTCCCGCTGTTCTTTCAAGATTTCTTTTCTGGCTTCAATGGTCTGGTCGCCCTGCTGGACCAGCCCGACATACTCGATCAGCGCTTCAATTGGAAGCCCAGCGCTCCTCATGCATTTAATGAATTCAACCCGCCTCACATCGATATCGCCGTAATCTCTGATGCCATTTCCATTTCGATTTACGGGCGGGATGAGTCCAATACGTTCATAGTAGCGCAGCGTATCCGATGAAATACCATATCGTTCACTTACTTCTGCAATTTTCATGATTTCACCTCGGACGTAGTGTACCACTTGGAGTCGACTCCAAGTCAAGGGTTTTCTATGAAAATATCAAAGAAGAAATCTTGTCGATGAGACCTAAATCTTTCAATTCGCCATACTGCCGATGTACAAGCTCAGGCGTAATGTTCGGTCACCGGTTGGAGGAGGTTCCTGTTTCCTGATTACGGTAGACTCTGCACTACGGGAGAGGCCGCTTCGTTTGTTGCAGAGACAAGTACGGCCAGGCGTCGTGTGGCGTGGCAGTCGGCCGTCCTTTCGTCGCACACCGCCCTGCGGTCGGTGCAGGGAAGTACGCTCCTACAGAAGACTTCCGCCTACCACCGTAAACGCTTCGCACGAGTACCTGCGGTACTTGCGCAGGCACTCGCCACACCACGCCTGAAAGAAAAAACCTCCAGAGACAAAATACGGCACTAGTGCCTGCGGCACAGTGCAGGCATTTGTAGGGGCGGGTCGAGGACCTATCCTACCCCCCAAAGGAGAAATAATGAAAATCAAAGCCGGGACCGTAATCAATCGTTATAGTGGCAAGCCAGTTATGATCGAGCAGGATGTTTACTTGCAAGACAATGGCCAGCCGTTGATCGTCAATGGGATGCCGCATATGACAGCCGGCAGGGAGATGACAGTCGGTGACATCTTCTCCACGATCCTCAGTTCAAAGAAGGTCGAGCAATTTAACGTCCTAAAAGCAGATGTTCTTGCCCGCCGTTTCTATCAAGCTGATCTGGTCGATATTGACGAGAGCGATTACAGCAGCCTGCAGGAGATTATTGACAAGAATGATCAGTTCGTTCCATTCGTGTTAGCTTATGCTAAGCGTGCATTGATCGAGGCCAAGGAAGGCAAAGGGAAAGCTTCCTCAAAATAGCAATTTGCCTTGCTTACCAGTATCTCAAGTACGTCCTGGCAGAACGTCACAGGTCACTCCCTTGCGGTCGTTCCCTGCTCCGTACTGCCACTAGTGCCTGCCTGTCCTGCCTGCCCCATGTTCTTTAGGGTGTTCTTCCGTAAGCGCATGCAAACCCAACCCCCCGACCGCTTGTCCGCCTGGTATTCCCAAGATCCAGGTGCTATCTGGCAGAAATATGCCAAAAAGGCTGCTGTTTTAGGTTACAAAGTGCACACCGTGCTCTGCCGTCAGGCCTATTTGCTGGTTTTCCTTTAGCTCACTCCAGCTTCTTACATTCTCATCCAGCCATCATAAATGATAGACCATGGTTGATCAGCCATGGTCTATCGTCAGATTCAATAGATCCCATCGTGAATACAGAACTCCTCTCTGTCTCCTACCATTTTCGGGGAAAATGGAGGAGACCAGAGGATTATTTCAAATGGATCACTATATCCCCCTGGCTTAATAGGCTGGTAAGCACTGTCTTATAGACCACGCCTTTTTTATCCCAGACTGTCAGGGCGAACGAGTCGCTTTTGGTGGCTGGGTTCTTGTTGGTATCCACAGCCACGGCCTTGAAGGTGGCAGCGGTATCACTATACAGCGCGGCACCGCCAAAGGCACGGATGACCTGGATGGTACATTTGCCCTGCAAGGTTGCTGTGAGAGGATAAATTGTCCCACTGATCTGTAAAGCGGTCAGTGAATTGCTGCGGATGATGAAGACGGCGGGAATGCCATTGTAGGTGCCGCGGTATACATACACCAGTTGACCAAAAGGATTGCCCTTCGAGTCAAAGCGGGAGAAGAAGCCGAAGCTGCCTGGTTGGCCATTGGGGTCGGTGATCCAGCCGTCGCCGCTGGCGAACCTGCCGGAGTTTTGGTAGAAGCTGATCGCGGCAGATTCTGTATCTGGGGCAGTGTAATACTGGTTCACCCCACCGGTTTTGCTGGCCACCAGGCGGGCAATCACGCAATAGGAAGCTTCCGTGGTGGACTTATAGGTGGCACTGGCTGTGCCAATGCCGTCACCAATGGTGGGAGCATCACTGACCTGGGCATAGAGGGGAGCAATCGTGGTACTGGTACCGCAGGTGTTTTCCGGAAAAATGTTGAACTGGATCCACATTTTGGTGATATCCCCGATGGTGACATTGGGTTTGCTCTCCGGGTTGGCTGCGGTGGAGGGATAGCCGACGGCAGCGCTGTCCCAGACGGTGACGCGCAGGTTGAGGTTGGTGTTGGTCTGGGCGAGGCTATCGCCGGAGTACTGCAGGTAGGCATCCTCCTGGGTGATGGTGAGGCCGCCAGCCACGTAGAGGAAGGAATAGTTGGTCGCTTGGCCGCCCGAGCAGGTGATGGGATAGCTGCCGGCCGGGTCGGTGACTTTGCGGGTCGTGGTGCAGGTTGGCTGCTTTGTCAGGACGGAGGCAGTTTCACCGTTGACAAAGCCGGTGATGGAGGGGCTGATGGCTGGCGAGGCGTCAGAGTATTGGACGGACGGGTTGATCGGGCTAGGGCTGACGGTCAGCAGGGCCTGC
>JBEKVG010000256.1:0-4732 GCA_049514195.1 Anaerolineales bacterium
GTCCTGGCCGGACAGGCCAGGGAAGCAATCTCCAAATAGCCATGGGATTGCTTCGCTCGCTGAAGTGCGCTCGCTCGCACGTGTGCCTGCGCACAGTGCAGGCAATGACAGTTTCTTTCAGATTGAAGAGCGCTGCGCGCTGTGGAGTTACTCGCAATGACACGCGCTAGTGGAATGCAACCAGCAGTTTTTCGACCGCCGGGGCCATCAGGTCAAAGAATGGCTTCGGATAGAGGCCAATCCAAAAGATAAAGACCAGCAGCGGGACAGCGGTGAGAATCTCACGCCAGCTCAGGTCACGCAAGGCATGACCGCGCTTTTTAATTTCTTCCACGATGGAGCCTTCTGGGCCAAGGAAGATCCTCTGAAACATATACAGGATATAGACAGCGGCCATGATGATGCCCACAGCGGCAACCCCGGCGAACCAGGGTGAACCGATGGCCTTGGAGCCAAAGGCGCCCAGCAGGATGGTGAACTCGCCGACAAACCCGTTCAAACCAGGCAGCCCCATGGAGGACAGGGAGACGATCAAAAAAAACGTGCCAAAGACCGGCATGATTTTCCACAGGCCACCATACACGCTGAAATCACGCGTGTGCGTTTGTTCGTAGACCATACCGACCAGGAGGAACAATGCACCCGTACTCAAGCCGTGGTTGACCATCTGCAGAATGCCACCTTCCACACCCTGAGCGTTAAGGGCGAATAGACCCAGCATGACGAAACCAAGGTGGCTAACAGAGGAGAAGGCAACCAATTTCTTGATGTCCTTCTGGGCATAAGAAACGGCTGCGCCGTAGATGATGCCAATGACCGCCAGCAAGGCAATCCACGGGGCAGCCTTGAGAGCAGCTTGCGGAAAGAGTGGAATATTAAAGCGCAGGAAACCGTACGTACCCATTTTCAGGAGGACACCCGCCAGGATGATGGAACCAGCCGTGGGGGCCTCCACGTGTGCATCCGGCAACCAGGAGTGCAAAGGCCACATCGGGACTTTGATAGCAAAAGCCGCGCCGAAGGCCAGGAACAACCACATCTGGAGATTGGCGGGAATACCGCCCTTGGCCATCAGTTCAGGCACCGAGAAAGTGCCCTGGTGGATGCCCAGCCACAGGATAGCCAGCAGCATCAGGATGGATCCAGCCATTGTGTACAGGAAGAACTTGATGGCAGCATAAATGCGACGCGGGCCACCCCAAATGCCAATAAGGAAGTACATCGGGATGAGTGTGAATTCCCAGAAGATGTAGAACAGGAACAGATCCTGCGCCAGGAAGACGCCCAGCATGCCCACCTCCAGGAGGAGAAAGAACAGCATGAAATCCTTGACGCGTTCCTCAACTGCCGTCCAAGTAGACAGGATGGAGATAGGTGTCAGGAAAGCTGTCAGCAGGACGAGCAGGATGGACAACCCGTCCACGCCAACAGCGTAGGAGATGTTCCAACCGGCCACCTGGATCCAGGGCAGGGTCAGGCCAAGCTGCAGGTCTGGGTTGGACTTATCGAACATGGCCAACATCCAGATGGACAGACCAAAAGTCACCAGGGTGGTTGCCAGGGCCGTCCAGCGTAGCAGATTCTTATTGCCGGGGGGCAGGAACAGCAAAACCAGCACGCCCACCAGGGGAAAGAAAATCACGATATTGAGGGGATTTGTCAAGAAAGCCATAATTCTGCCTCTCTTCTCACCCGGCCTCTCTCAATGGAACAGGCTTAGGTGAGGGTACATAGATTATTTCAACAACAAATAACCGATAATGACAACCACGCCAAACAAGACCGCCAGGGCATAACTGCGCACAAAGCCATTCTGCAGGCGGCGCAGACCAGCCGAGACACGCCGGGTCAAGTTGCCTAAACCGTTGGCAATGGCGTCAATGAACTGCTGGTCGATGCGCAGGTCCAGCACTGTTTTCGAGACAAAGTTATACGTCCCGGCGATAACCTTCTCGTGAAACCAATCGTGCCAGAAGCGTCCATCGATGACATCCGCCAGGAAGCGGGAGATAGCCATGTAGGGTTTCAGAATAACAGCCGCATAAATCTCATCTACGAACCACTTGTTTTCCATGCCTGTAAAGATGAAACCGAGCGGCCGCTTGAGCGGATCTTTCTGACCGGTTTCGAGTGTTTTACGCTCATAGATCAACCAGGAGATGTAAATAGCGACCAGCGCCAGAACGAGGGACAACAACGCCACGATTGGATTAAAGCCACCCCACGAGACTGCCAGCCAGGGAGCCACTTCGGCTTCGCGTTCGACCGCTTCAATGGTATGGCCCAACCAGTTGGTCAGCGTGTGGATACCCGGCAAATTGAGCATCCCACCCAGCACCGAAAGAGCTGCCAGAACCATCAGGGGCACAGTGATAACCTTCGGGCTTTCCTGGGCTTGCTCAGCCGCGGGGTGGCGCGGCTTGCCAAAAAAGACCATCCAGATCTGGCGACCCATATAGAAAGCAGTTAGGAAGGCCGCAATGGACAAGATAATATAAATCACGGGGAACTTTTTGGCGGCATCCAGCAGGATCTCATCTTTCGACCAAAACCCGGCGAAGGGGAAGATACCGACCAACGCCAGCGCCCCGATCAGGTATAGCCAAAACGTAATTGGCATCTGCTTGCGCAGACCGCCCATATTACGCATATCGTTAGGGTCAAAGACTTCTTCGAGATGGGAGGAGTTAGAAGACTTTGGACTCTCGTCTCCGTGTCCGAAGTCAGGAGACTTCGGAGTCCCATTTCCATGAGCCAAATGATGGTGGCCTCTTTCCATGCCGAGGATGACCGAACCCGCCGAGAGGAACAGCAGCGCTTTAAAGAAGGCATGCGTAACCAGATGGAACATGCCTGCCGCGAACGCACCCATACCGACCGCCGCCACCATGAAGCCCAATTGCGAGATGGTCGAATAGGCCAGCACCTTCTTGATGTCATACTGCCCGACGGCAATCGTGGCAGCAAAGAGCGCCGTCACCGCGCCGACCAGCGCCACGATGTATTGGGCAGTCGGCACCAATGAGTAGAGCGGCCAGGAGCGCGCCACCAGATAGACACCGGCCGTGACCATGGTGGCAGCATGGATGAGGGCTGAGACCGGCGTCGGGCCAGCCATGGCGTCCGGCAGCCAAACGTAGAGCGGAATCTGAGCAGACTTGCCCGTCACACCAATCAGCATGAACAGGGTAATGAAAAGGATCACGCCCGGGGACATGGCAGCAATTTGGGAAGCCTTCCCAAAGACATCACCGAACTGGACGCTGCCAAAAGCCCAGAACATGGTGAATGCCGCCAGTAAAAAGCCGAAGTCGCCAATGCGGTTGGCGATCATGGCCTTCTTGGCCGCGTTCGAGTTGGCCCAGGAAGGACGACCGAGCGTGTCCATCTCATACCAGAAGCCGATCAACAGGAACGAGCACAAGCCCACGCCCTCCCATCCGACAAACAGCATCATGTAGGAGTCGCCGCTGACCAGGATCATCATCATGGCGATGAACAGGTTCATGAAGACAAAGAAGCGACGGTAACGGCCAACATCGTTCTTAAAACGCACATCCTCGTGCATGTAACCGATAGCATAAATATGGATGAGCGTTCCAACGCCGGAAACAACCAGCATCATCGTCACCGAAAGCGTATCCACCCGGAAGTTCCAGGGGATGTTGAGCGTGCCGATGCGGATCCACTCAGCAAATGGCGCAACGTGCGCTTCCCCTCCGCCCATCCAAAGGGCGATGCCCAAAAGCGCCGAAACAACGAAAGCAAGCCCGGAGGCTACACTTGCCACCGTACCGATGGCTTTTTCACCCATTTTGCCACCGAAGATGATGTTAACCAACAGGCCGAGAACAGGCAGGAAGACAATTAAGGGAACCAGCATGAACAGTGTTTGCATATGCTATCCTTTCAGACTGCTCATCTGGTCCACGTCGATGCTGTGCTTGGAGCGGAAGATCGCCACAATCAGTGCCAGGCCGACCGCCACTTCTGCAGCGGAAACCGTCATCACGAAGAAGACGAACAGCTGTCCGTTCAGCACATCGTAGGCGCGGGCAAAGGCCACAAACGCCAAATTGGCTGCGTTCAACATCAACTCAACCGACATGAAGATGATGATGGCATTGCGCCGGATCAGCACGCCCAGCGCACCCAGCGTGAATAAAATAGCTGAAATTGCCAGGAACCCGGAGAGGGGAATTCCACCAAGTACACCCATCAGGATTGCTCTCCTTTCACCTGTTTGGTCAGGACAATCGCTCCCACCATCGCCACCAGAAGCAGGAGCGATGTTACTTCAAAAGGCAGGAGGTACTGGTTGAATAATGCCATACCAAGGGTCTGCAGTGTTGCAGTGGTATTGAGTTCCGCACCGGGAGCCGGGAGGATTGCGGTGGTATGCAGGCGTTGGTAGAGCAGCAAGCCTGCCTCCACCAGCAAGAGCGCGGCCAGGCCGATCGCCAGCGGACGCTGCCAGGGCAGCACCTGACCCTTGGGAAGTTTCTCGGCGCCCAACAGCATAATCACGAACAGGAACAGCACCATGATGGCCCCGGCATAAATCGTTACCTGCACCAGTGCAATAAAGGGTGCACCCAGTAATAGATAGAATATTGCCACCGTCGCGAAGTTCAAAACGAGGAAAAGGGCTGCATAAACCGAGTTACGGCTAAGCAGCAATCCAGCAGCAGTTGCCACCGCCGTAATTGCCAGAATATAAAAAAGGATAAGG
>JBEKVG010000257.1:0-4710 GCA_049514195.1 Anaerolineales bacterium
CCAGGGCGGTACTGCCTGCACTTGCGCAGGTACAAGTGGCGCAGGCAGTGACACTGGCGGTATGTCATTGCGAGTAAATCCAAAGTGCGCGGCGCTCAACTTTCCGGCTTATCTTCCACCAGCGTCATCACTTTAAAAGCCTCCGCGGCTTTCAACCCTTTCTTTTTCCCGGTGTCGGCAGCCCATTGACGTAGCATATCCGTCGGATCCCAATCTCCCAACTGGCTGGCGTGTTTCTTGAGGGCGGCGATTTTCAGCTCCAGGGTTTCGCTCGTATCCACCCAGACATCCGGTTTCTTAGCGCCGTGCAGGTAGAGTTTCCTGACGTTGTGCGGCTCGTACCCTTCTTCCAGCAGGTCAGTAAAAATGAGACGCGCCCCAGCTGACGGGAATGTGGCATATACGGCCGCTTCCGCCGCGGCGCGGTGGTCGGGATGATTGATGTAACCTGAGCCGTGGAAGAGGCGCGTTGGATCGCCAGTGATGACCAGCTCCGGCTTGTACTGGCGGATCAAGCGGGTCAGGTCCTTGCGCAATTGCAGGGTCGCTTCCAGTTCGCCATCCGGGTAGTGCAGGAAAGCGGTCTCCTGGATGCCTAAAACGAGATTGGCGGCAATCTGTTCGTCTTCCCGTAGAAGTCCCAGGCTGGACTTATAATCCGCGCCTTTGGACGGGTCGTTGGATCCGGCGTCGCCGCTGGTGACGATGACCGAGATGACCTGGCAGCCTTGTCTCGCCCATTTGGCAAGCGTCCCGGCGATGGTGAATTCCTGGTCATCCGGGTGGGCCTGGATGCTCATGGTAATACTTGGGATATATTCTTTTTTGCTCATGCGGACGATTGTACCCGATAGATTTCAAATTTTACAAGTTTAGAGGTCTTACAGGTTCTACATGTCATAAATGTCTGACATGTCTATTATCGATGGCGAACATTGCAGAAAATTACCACTCAGTTCTGTGGTCTGTATAGGCGAGCCATAACCAACCCTGGCGCTCGGTTATGCACTTGAGGGTGGCTTAGTATAAAAATGCTGCCTTCAACACAAGCTTTTTCATGCAGTGACTTATTCCTCGCAACACGACCTATTGAGGGAAGGCACTACTGGTCGTTTTATTCTTCTTCTCGTTCTTCAATTTCCGTTTTTCCTTGGGACTGAGCTTGGGCTTCTTGCGCTGTTCTTTTCTGCCTTTATCTTTACTGCCTCTGTCGCCCATATCTGTTTCTCCTTGTTTAAAAAGACCTCGCGCCGGATTGTGGCGTCGAGCGGATTATGCCATTGTCCCGGCGGGGAAGTTGATGCCGCGGTTCGGCTAACCCTTCTGATGCTTCTGTTTCTGCTTTGTTTCCAGCTCCTGCTGGTCCTTTTGGCGTTGTTTGCGCTTCTCTTCGAGCTGCTTTTCCAACTGCTGCTGTTCTTGCTGGCGCTGTTTGCGTCCCTGTTCCTGCTGCTTCTCCAACTGTTGCTGCTCCTGATGCTGCGGCTTTCGGTCCCGGGTCTGTTCCTGCTCCAGGTGCTGCTGTTCTTGTTGGCGCTGTACGCGTTCCTGTTCCTGCTCATCTTGCTGCGTTTTTGGTTTTTCGCTCATGCTGTTTTCCTTCTTGAAAACGGATCTGGTGCGAATTCATATCGCATCGATTTTTTGTAACCAGCTTCATTGTACACCTAATAAGTCACGAGTTTCGAGGAATGAGCTGGATGCAATTCTCCGGGCAGACAGCCATACAAAGTCCACAACCATATAAGTTTATCAGCATTTCACCCACTTGCCACCGGCCTGGCTGGATTCGATCACGCTGTGCACAAAGCGGACACCCAGCCACCCATCCAGGGAGTTGGGAAAATAGAGAGCCAGCGGATCCGCCTCCGTCCCTGCTCTGCGGGCGGCGATGGCTTCAGCCGCGTCGGAATACAGGTTGGCAAAACCTTCGTGGAAACCCTCCGGGTGACCGGCAACAATGCGGCAGGCCCGCCTCGCCAGAGGCAGGCTGCCCGGACCATTGGGAGTCCGGTTTTGGGAGGGGCCATGCAATGGTTTGAAGGTCAGTGCCTGAGGAAACTCCTGCATCCATTCCAGGGTACCCTTGGTGCCGCTGACCCGGATGCGCAGACAATTTTCCACACCTGCCGCGGCCTGGGTGACCCAGAAATTGCCCCGAGCGCCATTGTCCAGGCGAAGCAATGCCCCGGCATAGTCATGTACCAGCCGCCCAGGCACAATGGCACCCACCTCCGCAGCCACTTCGGCCACTTCGAGTCCGGTGATAAAGCGCAGCAGGTTGTGGGCATGTGTGCCGATATCACCCATAACCAGCGAAGGCCCACCTTTTATAGGATCATAACGCCAGGGGATTTTCCCTTCGGATGGTCTCGGGTCGTTTTCATCGGCCTTGCCACCCTGAACATATTCCACCTGCACCAGCCGGATCGTGCCAACCTGGCCATCCATGACCATTGCTTTGGCCTGGCGTACCATCGGGTAGCCAGTGTAATTATGGGTCAGACAAAAAACCAGACCGGCCTCTTGTACTTTATGATGCAATTTCTCTGCGTCTTCAAGGGTATTGGTCATCGGCTTGTCGCATATAACATCGAAACCACGCTCCAGAGCAGCCATCCCATATTCATAATGGCTGTCATTGGGGGTCATGATGGCGACCACATCTGCGCCGTCCTCTCGGGCAGCCTCGTCATCCAACATCTCCAGGACATTAGTATGGACGCGCTCGGGGGCCAGACCAATTTCCAGGCCGGCATTTCTGGCTCGTTCGGGGTTGGATGATAGTACCCCGGCGACAATTTCATAACGGTTATCCAGGCGGGCAGCCTGACGGTGCACAGCACCGATAAAGGAACCAGGACCTCCTCCGATCACGGCCAGACGCAATCGGCGCCCCAGGGTGGTTATTACAGGATTGAGTGTCATCTAATTACCTCATATCTCATGAATTAATCTTGTGTAAAAACCACATGCCTCAATAATTTGATTTACTGCACAGCTTTCGTTGCGCATATGCGCCAATTTATTATCTCCAGGTCCAAAACCAATTGTGGGTATTCCCATGCTGACCGGTGTCACGGCATTGGTGCTGAAATCCCAAAATTCATACTCGCTTGGTTCTTTTCCGAAATTCTCATGGTACGCTGCCATGCAAGCCTTTGTAAGTTCGTGCTTCAGGTCAATTTTCCACGCCAGATGAAATGGCTTATATATAATTTCCATTCCTGTCCAACTTTTCCGATAAAGTGTTCCTACTTCCCAAGTTGCATTCTTACCCTTTACGAGTTGCTCCATTTCTTGTTTGATGGTTTTTTCAGTCTCTCCTGGCACCATTCTTCTATCCAGATATACTTCACACTCAGACGGCACAGCGTTCAAGGATGCACTCGTGCTGGAAATCCTGGTCATTACCAAAGTTCTCTTTATGCCCTCTTTTTTCATGAATTCTATATTTTCCTTCTCAACCCGCTGAATGATTTCAGCCATTTCATAAATGGCGTTAATCCCCTTTTCTGGCGCTGACCCATGCGCCGAAATACCATGTGTCTTAATGGATATTTGGGTTTTGCCTTTATGACCAAGAGTAATCTTGTTATTGGATGGCTCACAAATCACCACATAGTTCGGCTTGATATTAAGTTCTTTGAATAAGTGCTTCAGGTTTTCCCCGTCGCAATCTTCCTCAAACACGCTACAAGAAATGTAAATAGTCTTGCCAGACGCAAGCCCTGTTTTCTTTGCAATCGCGCCAGCGTAAATTGCCGCTGCCGCTCCTGATTTCATATCGACAGAGCCTCTGCCATGGATACGTCCATCTACAATGTCGCCGCTGAAAGGTGGGATACCCCATTTTTCTTCGTCATTCACCGCAACCGTGTCGACATGCGAGTCCAACATGATCACTTTTTCGCCATTGCCTATCCTTCCAAGGAGATTACCCATGGAATCAATGGTTACTTCATCATATCCAAGAGCTTTCATTTTTCTCTCAATGAATTTGATAATCTCCCCTTCTTGCCCCGAATAACTTTTTATTCTTACCAGGCGTTGGGTAAACGCGATGAGTTGTTCGTTGAGTTCTGGCGTAATCAAATCTATTGTGTTCATCATTGGATGGTCCAGCCTCCGTCGACCATAAGTGTAGCACCCGTGATGAGCGCAGCCGCCGGCGAAGCCAGGAAGACTACGGGTCCCGCCACATCCTGCGGTCTCCCGATTCGCCCAAGGGGTATGCGCGCCTGCACTGAGGCGCGAAAGTCTGCATCATCCAACCATTTCTTCGTTCCCGGCGTTGTAATGAAAGTGGGTGCCACCGCATTCACTGTGATATGGTAGCGTGCCCATTCTAGTGCAAGACACTTGGTCAGATGCGCGATGGCTGCCTTTGTCATGCAATAAACGGATTCGGTCGGTAGCGCGACGAAACCGGCCTGGGAGCTGATATTAATAATACGCCCGTACCGCTGCCGGATCATCACTTTGCCTACGCTTTGTGAGGTGAAGAATGTGCCCTTGAGATTGACGGTGAGTGTGTCGTCGAAGTCCTGTTCGGTCACGCGTTCGGCGGGGTTGGGTGCGCCCATGCCGGCATTATTCACCAGGATATCAATGTGCTTGAAGTGTTGCAATCCAGCCTGGACGGCCTCGGAGATCTCATCCATTCTTGTTACGTCCATTTGCACGGACAGGACTTCCCGTCCCATCTTT
>JBEKVG010000258.1:0-4708 GCA_049514195.1 Anaerolineales bacterium
GCCAGCACCGTCCCGGCGAACGGCGCAACGGATGTCTCGGTGAACAGCAATATCACCATCAACTTCAGCGAGCCGGTGAATGTTACTGGTTCTTGGTTCTCCCTTGTTTGCGCAACCAGCGGCACTCATACAGCAACAATCACTGGCGGCCCAACATCCTTCGTACTTGATCCGGGTACCGATTTTGTGATGGGCGAATCCTGCACACTGACCATCTATGCTGCCAATGTGAATGACCAGGATTTGATTGACCCGCCTGATAACATGGTGGTGAACTTCACGGCAGGCTTCACCACGGTCACGCCACCACTACCCATCGGCACAGTTAATGGCCCGGTGCCCGACTCGGATTCCTGCGCCACCCATGTTTCACCATACGTAGGCCAGACGGTAAAAATCCAGGGTGTGATCTACGAAAAGACTTTGCAGGCCATCAGCAATTCTTCCAATACCTACAAAGGCTTCTTCATCCAGAACACCGCTGCCACTGCGGATGCTGACCCGACCACATCCGACGGTATCTTCGTGTTCATGAGCACCGTCAGCACAATTGGCGGGTATACCCCCCAGGTTGGGGATGAGATCATCCTGTCGGCCAAGGTTCAGGAATACTATAACATGACCGAGTTAGTGAGCCCGTTTGCGGTTCAAGCAATTGTCCGCAGCGGGGTAGATATTAACTTAGCAGTTCCTCCGGTCGTGGCCGATCCACCGGTCAGCCTGGCAAATGCCAACTGCTACTGGGAACGGCTGCAGGGCATGCGCGTGCAAGTCCCTAATAAAAGCCTCGTCCTGGGTGGCCGCAATGTCTTCAGCCCGGCGGATGCCGAGATCTGGGTGGCTAATCCGGACAGTACGGTTGCGAAGCGCACCGACCTTTACACGAACAGAGCCTTCCGGGATGCCCATCCGCTGGATGACAATTATGACGCTAGCAACTGGGATGGTAACGGCTACCGCATCCTGATGGGCAGCTTGGGAATCAAGGCGTTGGTGGGCGATGCTCAAGCCTTGATCAATCCGGCGCGGACTTTTGATACCGTGATAAATGCCCCGGCCGGTGGTGTCAACTACACCTATAGCAAATACCGCATTGAGATCAGCGAACAACCCACGTTAAGCGAAGGCCCTGATCCCTCCGCCAACAATCCGCCGCAGACCTTTACTCGCAGCATCGGCTACAGCATCGCAGACTATAACCTGGAGAATCTATACGACTATCGCGATAATCCGTTTTCCGGCTGCGATTTTACAGGCGACTTGGGTTGTTCCAGTAGCGGCACTCCTTATCTGGCTGCTGTCACGCCGCCCTATGACTACGTGCCGGCCAGTGCTGCCGATTACCAAGCGCGTCTGACTGACATTGCCACCCAGATCATCAATGATCTGCACAGCCCGGATATCCTCATGCTGCAGGAAGTCGAGAATCAGGATATCTGCAGCGTTAACGACGGCGCGCTCACTTGCGGCACATCCGATAACGTAGATGGCAAACCGGACGTGCTTCAGGAGCTGGCGCTCAAGGTAGCCAGCCTCGGCGGCCCAGCCTATGATGCCGCCTTCGACCGCGACAGCTCGGATCTGCGCGGCATCGCCCCTGCCTTCATGTACCGCACCGACCGTGTGGAGCTCTTGCCCGCGGCTGGCGATCCCATCCTGGGCAGCGATCCGGCCATCGGTTACCCCGGAGGAACTGTACCTCACAATAGCGATGTATCCAATCCAAAGACCCTGAATGCCGTCCTCCCCACCGACTTCGCAACTGCTGATAAATGCGAAACCAATTGGGTCTTCCCGCGCGCCCCCGATATCGGCCTGTTCCGCATCTACAGCACGAGCATTGGCGTGGGCAGCCATCGCGATGTTTATGTGATCAACAACCACTTCAAGAGTGGTCCCGACACTTGTATTGCCCACCGCACCGAGCAAGCCAAGTACAATGCGGCGCTGGTTTCTTTCATCCAATCAGCCAACCCGAATGCCCGCATTATCGTCGGCGGCGACCTGAATGTCTACCCACGCCCGGATGATCCATTCGCACCCATCGGCCAGCCCACTTCAACCGATCAACTCGGAGCGCTATATGATCCGAGCCTTGGGCTGAAAAATCTGTGGGAAGTACTACTGGGCCAGGCGCCTAAGTCCGCCTACAGCTATGTTTACCTCGGCATGGCTCAGACGCTTGACCAGATGTTCGTCAACGGGCCGATGCTGGCAGACCTCCAGCAATTCCGTATCGCCCACATCAACAGCGATTTCCCGGCGGATTATTCCGGTGATGTGGCGCGCGGCACGAGCGATCATGACCCGAACGTTGCATCCTTTGTAATTAATGACCCGCCGACAGTTGATGCTGGCGGTCCATACGCCGTAAATGAAGGCAGTTCGGTCACGCTAACCGCCACCGGCACGGACCCAGAAGGCCAGCCATTGACCTACGCCTGGGATTTGGACAATAACGGCACGTTCGAGACTCTCGGTCAGAGCGTATCCTTTACCGGCTTGGATGGCCCGGCCACCCTGACAGTGAATGTCCAGGTGACCGATAACGGCGGCTTGAAGGCTGTAGCCTCCGCAACTGTGATTGTGAACAACGTTGCCCCAACTGCAACCTTCCATGCCCCGGCCTCGGTCAACGAAGGCAGTGACATCCTGCTCTCGCTGACCAATCCAGTGGATGTCCCGGCCGATCTTGTTAGTTTACAATATGCCTTTGATTGTGGCAGTGGCTATGGTGCATTTGGTGCTTCCAACGCGGCTTCCTGCCCAACTGTTGACAACGGCACAATCAATGTTGGCGGTAAAGTTATGGACAAGGACGGCGGAGTAAGTGAGTATACCGCCACGGTTACCATAAACAACGTCTCACCGACTGTTGACACGCCTGTCGTATCACCGGAACCTTCCACCGAAGCCAGCAGCGTCACAGCCAGCGCCACCTTCAGCGATCCGGGCGTCAACGATGCGCCATTTACTTGCATCGTCAACTACGGTGATGGGTCGGGCGACTTACCTGCAACAATCAGTGGCAATGCCTGCACTGGTCCAGCACACGTTTATCCGACCTTCGGTATATACACCGTAACTGTCAGCGTAACGGACAAGGACGGCGGCATTGGCTCGAACAAAGCGACGCACACCGTTATCTTCAACTGGACAGGCTTCTTCAACCCGGTCGACAATTTGCCAGCTTGGAATTCAGTAAAAGCTGGCAGCGCCATCCCGGTCAAGTTCAGCCTGGGCGGCAACAAGGGTTTGAATATCTTTGCAACCGATTCCCCAAAATCTGTACAAATTGCTTGTGACACAGGCGCAGTTCTGGGCACCTCTGAAAAGACCGTTAATCCCGGCGGGAGCAACATGTCTTACGGCAGCGGTCAATATAACTACGTCTGGAAGACTGACAAGAACTGGGCGGGCACCTGCCGCCAATTGATTGTGTTATTAATAGACGGCACCATGCACCTCGCAAACTTCCAATTCAAGTAAGACCTGTCCTACTCGAAAAACATGGAGCGGAGCCTTGTGGCACCGCTCCATGTTTTTTATGGCAAGGGACGGCGGATACCATCACGAAAAATATTGCCCAAAGGCAAAAGAGATGGGATTTTAGTATTTTGTAATATCTCATTATTCCAAAATTAACCCTTGACTTTATAGCTCAAGTGTTCTAAAATATTGATGGCACGGATAGGCCTCTCGCCTATCCGCGACCCTTTTAATACGGGGCCTGTCCGTGCTGCTCGAGGTGGCATCTGGCCGCCATCAGGCGTATTGGCGAAACGATCCGCCGATTCCATTAAAACAAAAACAATGCCCGCCTCTCATTTCCCTCCCTGTGACGACATCATCATCCTCAAGGAGAAGGTCGCTTCCCTCGAGGACTGGCGTACACGCACCGAAGCGGATCTCAAGGACATCCGGGATATTATCAGCCAGGTCAAGCTGCTCATGACATTATCGATCGGCGGGGGCGGGTTAAGCGTTATCACTTTGATCGTCACATTGATTGAATTGGCGAAGGGGATTAAATGACATGCCCGCTCCCAAGGGCAATACCAATGCCCTCAAACATGGCCTTTATGCCAAGCAATTCAACGAAGACCAGCGGGCCGGCTTGCGTAAGATGGACTGGAATGATTTTCGCCACGAAGAATTTGCCCACCGTGCTATCGGAGAAGCTATCTTTATCCTCCTCCACGACATCATTACAGGTTTTCAACCAGATATTGAACTTGTTGTTAAACTTGTCAATTCCCTCGCTATCAATACAACCGCCACTTGTACATGCGCACGCACACATGCCTTACTCAATGGAGAAGAACCCGAGTCAGATGACCCATTATCAATCGCTCTCGATATGGTCCCCGCTTTCTTGGATGAGCGCACGGATTAGAAATATGGGCGCAGAACGCCGGGCATTTTGTTTACGCCGGC
This sequence comes from Anaerolineales bacterium, assembly GCA_049514195.1. Classification (GTDB taxonomy): domain Bacteria; phylum Chloroflexota; class Anaerolineae; order Anaerolineales; family Villigracilaceae; genus UBA877. The sequence continues at coordinate 4,438 of JBEKVG010000258.1, forward strand.
CCGAACGCTTCGCCCTTTTAGGCAGCCATATCGAATTACGCCCGTACCAGCAAGAAGCCGTACAAGCTGTTGTGGATAGTGTTCGCTACCATAAAGGTCTGACTTTTATTTGGATTTTCCCTCGGCAATCAGGTAAGGATGAAGCTCTCGCCCTCATGGTCCAATATCTCCTAACTTTATTTAGCAAAGTTGGCGGCGAATTCGTCTTTTTCAACCCTACCTTCAAGCCCCAAACAGAAACCAGCATGCGCAGGCTCGAGAGTCGCTTGTC
>JBEKVG010000259.1:0-4687 GCA_049514195.1 Anaerolineales bacterium
CGTATCGCAAAGGCGTCACTATCGTCAGGGGCGATAGCAACAGCTTGATTGGCAGATTGTAGCGCTTCGGTAAGCCGCGTCAACCGGTCGGAATCGTTGGAAAGCAGGCGAGAGGAATAGGCTTGAATGCGCGCTAATTCGGTCCAGACTTGTGGATCATTACTCCCTTGGGTGGTTGCCTGCTGATAAGCGGCAATGGCCTGGTCCAAGGCGCCGGCTTGAAATTGGGTTTCCCCTTCCAAAACCAGGGAATTAACCGTCCGCGTGGAGGTGGGGGTTGGCTCGAAAGGATTTCGGATGATGCCCGTAGCCATCCGTGTGGTAAACCAAACCCCGGCGAGGATGAGGATCACCAGGATGAACACACGATACAGATTGGAGGTCCGGCTTTGACGAAACAAAGTCCGGCGGCGGTTCACTTTCATGGAGTCTGGGTTGCCTCAGGGGTCTTCCCAGAGCTTACCCCAGTGGTCGTCCCAGGAGGCGTCCCAGGGGTCGTTGAAGCCTGTGGTGAGGCTGTGCCAATGTTCTTTGAACAGAAGTCCTGAGCATATTTGGCGTTGTATACGGCATCATCGTCAGTTCGGAAGGCATCCAGGATGGTTTGTGTCAGGGGCAAAGCTTCACTGCAACGATCACTTTGGGCCAATGCAATTGCATACTCGGAGTAGTATATGGGAATCCAGAGATCAGTGGTGGTGGGGGTCAATGGCTGGATGGTTTGTCCATCGTTCGTCTTGCCGCCGTTGATGGCCAATGAAAACTGTGCGATGGCATCGGACCAGTCATTAATTTTATAGAGCATATAACCCCAGTTGCCGAGCACATAAGCATCGGTGGGTGCATCCTGAACAGCCGCTTTCGCATATTGTTCTGCTTGTTTATATTGACCGACGGAAGCCATGGCACGCGAACTATAGAGATTCGGCAGATAATCAGACGGATTGAGGGTATTGGCAAGCGTATATTGCTGGATGGCCTGGTCGATCACTCCCAAAGACTTATATGTTACCCCGAGTTCCAGGTGGATTTCAGCGATATTTTTATTGATATTGATGGCAGCCAGATATTCCTGCACAGCCAGTTCGCGATTGTTGGTGAGTTGGTAAATATAAGCACGCGCCCAGTGCGCCTCCAGGCTGTTGGGTGCCAAGTTGGTGGCTGTTCGGGATTCGTCGATGGCTGTTTGGAGGGGGTTAATGTACGGTCCAGTATTATTCTCAAAGAGCTTTCCGTATAAAAAAGCATCATAAGCATGCGCCAGCCCATTATTGGGATCCAATCGGAGGGCATTTTGCAGAGAGGCATCTGCCGTAGTGTAATCATCTTTCTGAATCTGCGCCCAACCAAGGATGGCTTGTGCCATCGAACTGTTAGGATTGAGTAATAAGGAATTTTGGGCATTAACCAACGCGTCGTCGTACTTCCCTGCGAAAATTTGGACGCGTGCCAAAGCGATATAAAGAGTCGGGTCATTCGGCTTGATGCGGATGGCCTCCATGTAGGTATTGATCGAGTCAAGCAGTTTCCCTTCGGTGAACAGCCCCTCTGCGTCGGTTACGTATGACTCGGGATTACGTGTGGCTGTGGGAGTTGGCATGAACGGCGTCTGCGCTTTTGGCAGGACGAATTGATCTAAGTAAATTCCAATCGCGATCAAGATTACCAGAAAGACAACCAAGAACCAATTGGTTCTCGGTCGGCGCTGGCGCATATTCCATTTCGAACCTCGCAGGTACATGCAATCATCTTACCATCTGATGCAAATGGGCGTCAACCCCCCCAATCCTCTTGTCAGGCATCCCGCTTACGGCTAGAATGGACGCATGGAGTTCGACGTCTTCACGCTCCTGCCTGAAGTCTTCCCCCCTTACCTAGAAAGCAGCATTCTTCAACGCGCCAGCCAACGCGGGTTGATTGCTGTACGTATCCATAATATTCGTGACTGGGCCAAAGACAAGCACCATGTCACTGACGATGAGCCTTATGGTGGGGGCGGCGGAATGGTTATGAAAGTGGAACCGGTCTTCGCGGCAGTAGAAAGCGTGCTTGGGCCCTCTACCTCTAATCAGGTGGGCGGCTGCCTGGTCATTTTACTTACGCCCCAGGGACGCGTTTTCAACCAGGCTGTGGCTATGGAATTGGCCCAGCACCCGCGCCTGGCCTTGATCTGCGGTCGCTACGAAGGCGTGGACGAGCGCATCCGTGAACACTTGGTAACCGACCAGATCTCAATTGGCGATTATGTACTAACCGGTGGCGAACTCCCGGCGCTGATCCTTATTGATGCGGTTTCCCGTCTCCTCCCTGGTGTGCTGGGAGATCCCGATGGCCCGTTTGACGATTCCCATGCTTCGGGTTTGCTCGAATACCCGCACTACACCCGCCCGCCGGAATATCGTGGCTGGAGCATCCCTGATGTTCTCGTTTCCGGTAACCATACCAGGATCACGCAATGGCGGCGGGAACAATCCCTGCGGAGAACGTTGAAGCATCGCCCAGATTTGCTTGAAAAGGCAAACCTGGATGAGTCAGACCGCAAACTGCTGAAAAAAATCATTGAAGAGGAGCAGCTTGATGAAGTTTAATTACGGCAAGATTTTCCTGCTTGGCTTTGGTTTTTTTGGCGTGAGTTTCATTTGGGGTGTATATAACGCATTCGTACCAAATCATCGCTCTGGTTTTGATATGGGGTGTCTGGCGTGGAGAAGCAAAGGCTGAATGACAGTGAACGGATGCGATTACCAGTGTGATAAAGCTAAGTCGATCAGAAAGAACTATTCAATGAGAAAATTGCACTATGTAGCATTAATCCTGGTTACACTCATGCTGTTGGTACCAGGTTGCTTGTCGAAATCTTCTGATTGTAAACAGCTGGATGTCTTTTGTGTTGGCCTGGTGACAGATGTCGGCCGCCGCGATGATCGCTCATACAATCAGGCTGCCTGGGATGGCATCCAACAGGCCAAGACCAGCGGCGTGGCCTCCTGGGTTGCATCGATTGAGACAGTCGATGCCAAGGACTATGAAGAAAATATCAAGGTCTTCGGGGATGCAGGTTATGATGTTATTGTGACAGTTGGTAGTGCGATGGGTGATGTTACCCGCGCGGCTGCAATCACATACCCGGACTCGTATTTTATTGGTGTAGACCAGGACCAATCAGCTAACCAGAATTTTAGTTCAAACCTGGCCGGACTGGTTTTTGCCGAAGACCAGATTGGTTACTTGGCGGGTGCACTGGCAGCCTTGCTTTCGAAGACAGGGCAGATTGGTGGGGTATGCGCTAGTGATGCATTACCGTCTATGCAAAGATATGGGCAAGGATTTCTGGCCGGCGCTGCATATATCAGTTCCGGTGTCAAAGCGACGGTTGCTTATCACAATGATGTAGGTCTTGATAAGACTTTGGACGATCCGGAATGGGGTGCCTCAAAGGCCAATTTGTTGGTTGACTCAGGAGCAGATATCATATTTGGCATCGGCGGCACGACCGGGAACAATGCAATCATTGCAGCGGTGACACGCGGTGCTTATGCAATCGGTGCAGATACTGACCAATATTACGCTTTGCCAGTGGCAGCTCCACACTTATACGTGAGTGTTATGAAGTTGATTACCCCCGGTATAGCAGGATTAATAAAAATGGCCAAGGACGCTCAAGCCGGCAATTCTGTTTTTCCAAATGGTAATTATCAGGGGCAGGTTGGTCTATCATCCTATCATGATCTGGATTCAGCCGTTCCTGATGAAGTTAAGACGCGCATGATCGAGTTAAATCAAGCTTTAATTTCGGGTGAGATTCAGACTGGAGTATCGATAACAAAACCATGAAAGTGGAATAAATGTTATATGTCATGCTTCATATTGTATTAATGGTCAAATTCCTGTATACTACCTGCAATGAAGAAATTTGTATGATAATATACAGCTCGACAAACAAAAGGAGGTGAGACCTGCATTCTGTAAGATATAAATTGATTGAAAGCATATGCTTATCCAAACTATAAAATAAAAAACAAGGAGAAGAAAGAATATGAAGAAAATAAGTGTTGTTGTCACCATTCTGGTAGCGGCTGCTTTTCTGCTTTCGGCGTGCGGCCCTGCTGCCACCACCGCTGCTCCGGCACCTGCGACCCAGGCCCCAGCGACTGCCGCGGTACCCGTCCTGCTGCCCACTGGCGTACCACCCACCATGGCTCCAACCAATACTCCTACTCCAAAGATCAAGGTTGGCGAAGTGACCGATATGGGTGGCGTGGATGACAAGTCCTTCAATGCCCTGGGCTGGAAAGGCGTTACCGATGCCATTGCCCAACTGGGTGTGGATGGCAAGTACCTGGAATCCAACCAGCAGTCCGATTATGCCAAGAACATTCAGCAGATGCTGAGCGAGAAAGAGGATCTAATTATCACCGTCGGATACCTGCTGGGCGTTGATACCGCCACGGCTGCCAAGGCCAACCCAAACACGAAATTCGCCATTGTCGACTATACCTTCCCGGATTGCTTGGGCACGGCAGTTGAAGGCAAGGATTGCGGTTCCTCCACTGTCATGGCGAATGTGCGCGGTCTTGCCTTCCAAACCGACCAAGCAGCTTTCCTGGCAGGTTACCTGGCTGCTGGCATGACCAAGACTGGCAAGGTGGGTGCCTTCGGTGGTATGAATATCCCGACCGTCTCCATT
>JBEKVG010000260.1:0-4677 GCA_049514195.1 Anaerolineales bacterium
ACGGTCGAGCCGGGTTCAGTGCATGGCGACGTGCGCTTCGATAACGTTAATTTTGAATACCGGCCGGGTGTTCCGATCCTCAAGGACATGACCCTGGAGGCCAAACCCGGGGAGATTTTCGCTCTGGTCGGCCCAACTGGGGCCGGCAAGACCACCATCATCAACCTGTTGACGCGTTTCTACGAAATCAACAGCGGCCGGATCAGCATCGACGGCCGGGATATTTGCGATATCCGCAAAGCCGACCTGCGGCGCGAGCTCGGCCTGGTCTTGCAGGATACCTTCCTGTTCTCTGACACGGTCAGGGAGAACATCCGCTTTGGCCGGTTGGATGCCACCGATGAGGAGGTGATCGAGGCGGCCAAAATGGCGGACGCTGACCATTTTATCCGGCAATTGCCTCACGGCTACGACACCCTGCTCTCGGAACGCGCCAGCAATCTCAGCCAGGGCCAGCGCCAGTTGCTCTCCATCTCGCGCGCCATCCTGGCCGACCCGGCCATCCTCATCCTCGACGAAGCCACCAGCAGCGTTGACACGCGCACCGAGGCACGCATCCAGAAGGCCCTGCTGCGCCTGATGGCTGGACGCACCAGCTTCGTCATTGCTCACCGCTTGAGCACTATCCGAGATGCCAACCACGTGCTGGTAATCAACAACGGCGAGATCGTCGAGCAAGGCACCCACCAGGAGCTGCTGGACAAAAAAGGCTTCTACCATCACCTGTACTTCAGCCAGTTCAAGGGCCAGGCAATTTAAGTCTAGGGAAGCAGAGATTTTTGCAGTCGTTGGGTATGGTCAGAACCAGGCCGGCCTCTTTTCCCTCAACCGCTTCTGCCGCGCAGAAACCTGCCCGCCTGAGGGGTCGGTCTGGCAAAGGAAAACGGAAACGCCTGTCAGGAGAGTTACGGAGTGGCAGTCCCCAGCACGGATATGCTGTTGAAATACTGGTACCAGTTGTGCTCGTTCAGCAGGGCGGTGAATTTCTTGACGGCCTTCAGGTCAGGGAATTCCTCCACGCCCCAGAAGGGCCACTCTTCGGAGCACCAGCTCGAGTCGCAGGCGATCGTCACTTTCGCGCCCACTTTTTCATGTGCCTCCGCATTGACAGCAGTGTAACCATTTTCCATCCCAAGTACAATACCCTTGCTGCGCAGAACATCAATCTGAAAAAAACTACGCCATCGCTCTTGGATAAGGAACGCCGGGGCCTCCATGCTCTTCATCGGTCTAGGAATGCTTTCCCCATCCCTGCTGGATGGCTCGTAAAGCATTCCCACCCAGGATTTTTTTGATCGTTGCCTCGCGGTGGCCGTCCACAATCAGGCGTTGTGTCAGGCGGGGCAGCATGGCGGCATTGTCTAGGTCATCCGGCGGTGTGGTAAATCCGTCAAAATCACTCCCGATGCCAACAACATCCTCTCCACCGATATTGATCAGATACTGTATGTGACGGGAGATGAAATTGATCCCCTGGCCACTTTCCTTGGGCATCAGCCAATAAGGCATAAAGATCACGCCGATAACGCCACCATCCCTGGCGATGCGACGGATCTCCCAATCGGTCAAGTTATAGGGGCTGGGATTGATAGAGTAGGCTCCCACGTGTGAGGCGATCAACGGTACTTGCTTGTGACTTGCATCCACGATGGCGTAGACCTGCTTGCGTGCGGTGGGAGTACAGTGCGACAGGTCGATCAGCATCCCCAGTTCGATCATTTTCTCGACCACGTGCCTGCCGGCATCCGTCAGTCCCAGGGTCAGGTCACGCCAGAGTTCAGAATTGTGGGCGATACGGGCAATCTCTTCCGGAAACGGGTAACACGGGTCAACGACCTGGTTGTGATAAAAATGTGCCAGGGTAAGACAAACCACACCGCGCTGGTACAACATTTCCAGATGCTCCAGGATTTTTTCCTCCGGATCTTCCTTTAATCCCAGGCTGTGTGCACCTTCCACGGCATGGATGACGGCAATCGGCCGCTGCCCTTTTGGTTGAGCCAGAATGGCATTCAGCTCTGCCGTCGATTCGGCCATTTTCATCAAGTCGGTCGGGCCGGATGAGGCAACCGCAGACTGCATATCATTCATGATCCTGATCGTCGCGTCAAAGGGATGCGAAGTGATCAATTTCTTCCACAGGTCCGGGCGCAGGAAGCGGAACATGCGCACGATCGGAAAATCACGCAGGATACCGCGCTCCGGTACATACAGGGCTGAAAAGATCACATCATAACCACCTTTCCGCAGGCGCGGAAAGCTGGAGCGCACATTCATGGGATTCCCGTGCAATGTCCGGTTGATTACGTAGCGCAGGTTCAAATTCCGTTGAAAGAGCTGCTGCTGCATAGATGGGTGAATATGGAGATCGACAATCCGGGCTTCCTGTTGAAGCCTTTTCCAATCCAAAGTGGTCATATTGCCTCCAGAGACAGACGGGAAAAAACAATTATTCAAGAGTCAAACTTCGAATATCGCCGACGACATACCGGTCAGTATTTTCCTTCAGCATGACTACGCTGATTATCGCGCTTTTTCCGCCATCTGTGTTCATCTTTCCCCTCTCCCTTTTGGTCAGGAATTGGAAAAGTCGTGGAGATGGAATTCATCAACACAACATAAAAACCGGATTTGTTGTATACTTTTCATGCGTGGATATAAGGAGTGGTCAAGTTGCGTCGGATGTCTGAGGAACGCACCCGCAAGGAAATGATCGATCCCCAGCTCGTGCGGCGGGTCGAGTCCCTGCGGCGGCGGCAGGCCGAGTCCGCCCGCCAGGGGGAGGGGTTGTTTCAATCATTGCTTGCCCTGAGCTTTGGCGAAGGGTTGCAGGAAGCGTTCAATGCTTAACCCCCTCCGGCCTGCGGCCACCTCCCCCCTTGGGGGGAGGCAGGAGGGGGTCCACTACATGGAACCCCCTATTTTGAAAACACTTGAGGACCTCTATGAGCAGGAAAGACCAAAGATCAAGCCAGCCTATCCTAATGGATACACGACCCCAATTCAGGCGGCGTAAAGATTCCGCCAACTATGCAGACGGATGTGGAAAAACGTATCCGCGCAATTGCGGAGAAGGAATTCAAAAGCAAATATACGCGCCTTGATACTCGCTTCAAAAACCAATTCTGTTACATGGACACTTACACCGAGCCCGTCGTTCAAAAGGATTGGCCGCCGGATGATCAATTCGAAACCCGTGCAGAGTATTATGAACGCTTGCGCACCACACCCACCTATCTTTGCCGCCTGCGCTATTTCGGCGATGACGAATGGGGTTTTGCGTTTTACACCTACAGCCACAATAAATATGAGTTGTCCATGTATGACGATGGTCAATTCACAGGAAAACCAGAACAGGCTTTCCTGATTTCAGCAAGCATATATTTGATTGATTGAGGTGAGAAACCATGCCAGCGAAACACAAAAAAGACAAGCGACCCCGCCCGCCCAAAGTCAATTCACAAATTCCGCTCTCCCGTGTTCGTCCAATAAAAATTCTTGGTCCGCGTTATTATCTTCAACATGCGCGTGAGTATCCCATCCTGGGTTGCTGGATCATGTCAGGTTGGAAGAAAGAAGGCATTACACCCGTCATTGTTGCCCGCCAGCAGGAGCCGGATAAGGTCATTTTTGCTGTTTGCCTGGTGGATCTCTATTGCCTCGGGGTCAAAGATGCCTATGCCAATGCAGATTTTTCGCAGGCCAAATTCCTGCGCCAACTACCGCATATGTGTGGCGGCGCCCCTGAACCATGCTCCGCTGAACTTGCCCACGAGATCATTTACGGCGGCTTGGAATACGCGCAGCACTATGGCTTTCAGCCCCATCGCGATTTCACTGCGCAAATGTGCGATCAGGTATTGGACCCGCCCGAGGCTCACTCACGCATAAACCATGTTAAATTTGGCTATAAGGGGAAACCGTTCTTTGTTTCCGGTCCTTATGACGATGAACGTAGAATTAATTCTGTGGTCAAGACCTTGATGAACACTGCGGGAGAAGGTAACTTCCATTACATGGTTGGCTCCGGCCCGCCAGATTTTTTCGATGAGTGATGCGTTTAATAGTAAAATCGTCCCGAAGGCATTGCCCAGAGCGTGTCGAAGGGTTTTCTCGAACGGCTATCATCCACTGCACAAACCTTCGGGACGTCTAAATTAACTTAGGAGAATAATATGGCGCGTAAGGCCCAATCTCGCGGAATTTGTTTGGCTTGTGGGGAAGAATTCAGCAAGGCAGGTATGACCAGGCACTTCGATGTTTGTCCAGAAAGAGGGATACACTTGAAGGCTCTCGAAGCGAGCGAGTTTCCAGTCGAAACCATCTGGCATTTGCGTGTTCAGGATGTCTATGCCAAAGACTTCTGGCTCGACCTTGAAATGCGCGGTTCAGCTACACTTGAAAAGTTAGACCAATACTTACGCGCCATCTGGTTGGAATGTTGCGGTCATCTGAGCGAATTCACCATTGGCGGCTGGGGTGGCTCAAAAGTAGGGAAGGCGCGTAAAGCTAATGATATATTTGAGCCAAAACTTGTTCTTCGTCATTTGTACGATTTTGGCACACCTTCCGAGACAGATATATTCGTTGTCGATTCTCGACAAGGAAAGTTCGCCACAAAACATCCTATCCAATTGCTGGCGCGCAACATTCAACCTGAAGTGTTGTGTAGGGAAT
>JBEKVG010000261.1:0-4648 GCA_049514195.1 Anaerolineales bacterium
AAGTACCAGGAATTCTGGAAGGAGTTCGGAGGTTATCTGAAGCAAGGCGTGGCAATGGCGCCGATGGAAGCTGATCTTTTGCAGGCCCTGCTACGTTTCAAGACGAGCCTGCAGCCTGAAAGCTGGTCCTCCCTGGAGGATTATGTCCGGCGGATGAAGCCAGACCAGAAAGCCATCTATTACATTGTGGGCGAAGATGTGAAGTCGCTCCTGCGCAGCCCACACTTGGAAACCTTCCTAGCGCAAGGGCTGGAAGTGCTGCTGCTGACCGAGCCAATGGATTCATTCATGCTGATGGGATTGCATAAATACAAGGACTTCGAGCTCAAGAGCGCCGCCCAGGCGGACCTACCCGAAAAACCCAAAGAGGCTGAAGGGGTGCAAAAGATCCCCGATGACGAGTTCAAAGCATTGGTGGAACGCTTCAAGCATGTGCTGGGCGAGCGCGTTGTGGATGTGCGCGCCAGTAATCGGCTTTCACAATCGGTGGCGCGCCTTGTGGATCCGGAAGGAGCACTGACGCCGGAACTGCAGCGCGTCTACCAGTATCTTGGTAAGGAGGTCGAGCTGCCCAAGAAGATTCTGGAGTTGAACCCGGCCCATGCCATCCTGAAGAACCTGCTCAAGCTGGAGGCCGGCTCGGAACTGCATAACCTGATTATCGAACAGATCTACGACAGCGCCCTGCTGGTGGAAGGGTTGCACCCGGATCCGTCCAGCATGGTGCCACGCCTGCAGCAGATTATGGAGGCGGCACTGGAGCATGCGGGACAACCGTCTAAGAAGGAATAATGATTAATTTGTGAAGAGTTTACGGCACATGTTGGCTCAAATTAGTTTGCCATGCCCCTACGCACCGCGATTGTTCCCAACACCAGAGCAACCAGGCTGGAGAGCCCCAACACCAGTATATCCCGCCCCAGCAGGTCAGCTGAATTATAGAATAAGGCCATCTGCAGAGCGTGGTTGCCATACGTCAGCGGCACGAAAGCGGCAATGTTCTGCAGCCACAGCGGCTCAAATGCCAGGACCCCCATTCCACCCGCCAGGAAGAACAGGTACAGCCCTACGTTGATCGAGACCGCGACCACTGGCATGATGCGCCGCAGCGCCGCCCCGATCGCCACCCCAAGGCTGGCGCCCAACAGGGCTACCAACCCTACGACCAGGAACATATCCAGCCAGTAGATCCCCGCTGGGTAGATCCAGCCCAGCCCGTACGCCACCAACAGTACCAGAACCCCCAGTGAAAAGCTGGTGGCGAATCCTGCCAGAACCTTGCCGAGGATGATCGACTCACCGGGGACCGGCGACAACAATAGCTCTTTGACTGTGGACGATTCCCACTCGCGCGCCGCGGCTTGTCCACCCGAGATCAACCCGCTGATAATCAGCAGCAGCACCACCGTTGGCAGGACCGAATACTGAAACATCTGGATGTCGCGCAGTCGCAGGTCCTGCTCGTCCATGTTGATCTTGACCGGGCTCTGGTCTCCCTGGGCAAGATAGTAACGGGTAATGGCGTCCGGCACTGCCCGGCGGATGTCATTGGTGAAATCCAGGTTGAGATTGTTGACTGTGACGTCCACCGTGGTACCCTCGTGGGCCTGCAGGCGTTGGCTGAAGTCAGCCGGGATGGTGACCACGGCTACCACATCCAGGTTCTTCAGGAGGATCTGGCCCTTGGCCGCATCCACTTCCTGCAGGCGGAACACATCCGCATCTCGGATGGCCTGGGCCATCCGGGTGCCTTGCGGGCCGCTGTCCTGGACGACCAGCGCCACCGGGCTGCGTCCGACGGACTCGGCTCCCAGAAACTGCACCAACAGGAAGAACAGCGGCGGAGCGAAGGTGGCCACCAGGGTGACAGGTTGGCGCACCCATACCTGCAAATCCTTGCTCATGATCACCCAGGTTGCCTGGATAAATTCAAAAAACTTGTTACGTACCTGATTCTTCATTGTCATTAATGACTCACAGTGCTTCGCCGCAGGACCAGCGTCACCAGGAGGATCAGCCCCGCCGCAAACCCAACCAGGATGAACAGGTTTTCCGCCAGCCCATACGTGTTCAGGCTAAAGCTGTGAAAAGCGTGCTGCATGACCACGATCTGGTAATAGACAGGAAAAATTTTGGCAATCCCCTGCAGAAGGGGAGTGGTAAAGGAGATCGGGCCAAAAGCGCCGCTTATAAAGAACAGCGGCAGTGAGATGCCCATCGTCAGGGCGATCACCGGCATGCGCTGCTTGATCAGCGTACCCAGCAGCGTACCCAGAATGTTGAAAATCAGCAAGCTTAGGATGGTAAACCCGGCCACTTCCGGCCAGTGGTCCGGTACTACCCCCATAAAGAGGATCAACACTACTAGCACAATGCCAGTCGATCCCAGGCCCACCAGGAGAGCCCCCAGCATTTTACCAAGCATGATTGCCAGGCGGCTGGCCGGCGAGAGCAGAAGCTCTTTGATGGTGTCATTCTCCCATTCCCTGGCCGAGGCCATGCCTGCCTGTAACGTGCCGCCCATCATCAGGGCAATCACCAGGATCGATACCGCCAGGTAAGGGATGTAATCGGTGTCGTGCGGATACAGGTCCGTCTCATGGGTCGTCACACTGACCAGGTTGGGAAATGCTTTGGCATAAAAGCTGGTGATTGAAAGCGGAATGGCCCGCCGGATGTCGTTCGTAAAATCGGTGTTGAGGTTGTTGATCTGCACGCCGACCCGTACCGGCTGATCCTTTCGGATACTGGCATCAAAATCGGGCGGGATTGTCACCACCGCCACCACCTGTCCGGCTGCCATCAGCCGGGCGGCCTCTGCAGCCGAGGTGATTTGCAGGCTGAAGGAATGGGCCTGGCCCATGGCCTGGTAAAACGCCTGGGCGTAGGGGCCGCGATCCTGCATCACCACAGCCGTGGGGGCCTTGCTGCCCGCCAGCACGAACAGGCTCATCAGGATCAGCACGTTGGCCGGCACAAACAGCCCCAGGATCGTAAACAGCCGGTCGGTCAGCGCCACCCGAAAATCTTTACGGGCGCAGGCCCAGATCACGCGTAGTTGGTAGGCAATCCCTTGGGTCAGCATTTCTCTAATCCCTGAGGGCTGTGCCCGTCAAGCGCAAGAAAACCTCGTCGAGGTTAGGCTCGCGTACTGTGATGTTGCGAATTTCGCAGCCTTGGGCCACCATGTTGATAATCTGCGGCACTACCTGGTGGCCGGGCAGGTCGGTGACTTTAAGTACCAAGCCTTCCTGTTCCACCAACTTGACTCCCGTCAGGAGGCGTAGCCCAGCCAGGTCCTGAAAGGGCTGGCCTGTTTCGATCTCGACCACGCTCCCACCAAACTTCTGCTTGAGCTCGTCCAGCCTGCCCAATGACACCAGCCGGCCATGATCGATGATGGCGATGCGGCTGCAGAGCGCCTCAGCCTCTTCCAGATAGTTGGTGGTGATGAAGACCGTCTTTCCCTGTTTTTGCAGGTTTAGAATGTAATCCCAGAGTGCCCGGCGGGACTGAACATCCACTCCGAGGGTGGGTTCATCCAGGTAGATCAGCTGGGGCTCGTGCAGAAGCGCGCGTGCCAGCGCCAGGCGGCGCTTCATCCCGCCCGAAAACGTGCTCACGCGTGAGTTCTTCCGGTCGGATAGCTGCACCAGGTCGAGCATTTTCTCAATCCGGGCCTTCTTCTGCGGGCCAGGCAGCCCGAACAGGTCGGCATGGAAATCCAGGTTCCTCCAGGCTGACAATTCCTCGTACAGGGCTGTCTCCTGGTGCACCGTCCCCAGAACTTGGCGCACCTGGCGGGTCTGGGTGCGTAGATCGTATCCCATCACCCGCACCTGCCCGCTGGTGGGGCTGGACAGCCCGCTCACCATGTTCACGGTGGTGGTCTTGCCCGAGCCGTTGGGTCCCAGCAGGCCAAAGATCTCGCCCGGCTCCACGCGCAGGGAAAGATCGTCGACCGCTGTAAAGTTTCCAAAGCGTTTCACCAGATGCACTATTTCAACCGCGGCTGTCATTGTTTGACTGGTCATATCTTCTCCAAATTTAAAGGAGGTTGTCCACAACACATAGTGGATAACCCCAAATTTAAGCCTCGAGTGATATAAGGAACAGGCCTACGTACGTACTCTCAAAATTCGATCTTTTGCTCTTCGGAAACAACTGTACCACCGCGGCCTGAAGGACAAAGATTTGGGGATAACGTGGCCAGTGCTTCTTGCTGATGCCCATCACGGTTATCAACACCACCATTTCGTAAAAAATATAGAAACAATTTACCATCTATATCAAGAATTAATGATAAATTATTGGCTGAATTATCCCGCAAGCTGGTCTCAACTCAAATTGATCTGCGACCCAACCATTATTTTCTGGAGTAGGAACCTTCTTAAGGTAATTCGATCCGTCCAGCCCGGCTTTTAAAAACTCCTTGCAATCCGGCGGACCATCACTATTCGTCTCCGGATATATTCTCACTTGAATAACCGGATAACCTTCACTTAAATATTTCAACGAATCCCAGCCTTCATCATCTAAGATTAACGTGAATGTCCCACTATTAGCCACTTGCATAGTTCCGTGTATATAAGAAACTGCGGACATCACAAGTACCGGATAAACATGATATTCACCATCAATATTAACA
>JBEKVG010000262.1:0-4646 GCA_049514195.1 Anaerolineales bacterium
TGCCGGCATATTTGGGTTGAACTCCTTCTGGCAGATCTCAACATTCGCCGCCTCCAGGAAATTCATGGCATTCTCGTCAATGCGGTAGGCCACGCTGTAGACCAGCCGCACAATGCCAGCATTGATCAGGGCCTTGGTGCAATTAATGCAGGGCAGGTGGGTTACATAGCAGGTGGCGCCCCGGGTGGATACGCCGTGCAAGGCCGCCTGAATGATGGCGTTCGTTTCGGCATGGATGGTACGAATGCAATGTCCGTCCACCATCAAATGGCCTTCCTCATCACAATGCGGCTGACCAGTGGGTGACCCATTGAAGCCGGTTGTCAGGATACGTTTCTCCAGGACTAGTACACAGCCCACAAAAGCCCGGTCACAGGTGGAGCGTTCGGAGACGGCATAAGCGATTTTCATAAAATAAGAATCCCAGTCAGGGCGCATGGCTCTACTCCAGAATGTTCAGCGAATTGCGAGGATTATATACCGATATCACAGAATCCTATCGCCAGAAAGTTGGAAGTACCACCCTGAGGATAATATCCATTACCAGCCCCAGCATGAACCACATTCCAAAGGAACGATTATTCACAAACCCTTGTGGGGCAAAGTAGAGCGGCCAACCACCCTGCCCATCCGGGAAATCCGCCGGGCGGGTCTCCGGCTTAGGCTTGAGGTATTGCGGATAAAGCTTCAGGAAAGTGGGCAGGGCCAGAAAAACCAGCAGCATGACGGGAGTGAAATATTTCAAGGCAATCAAGATGATTGCCAGCACATACGACAGAATCATCATCGCCAGCACAGAATAGCGGGCTGCTTTCTCTCCAATCAGCACCGGCAGGGTGAAGATCTTCTTGGTTTTATCCACCAGCACTTTATCGATGTGCTTGCCAAAGATGACCGTCGTCACGCCCAGCACATAAGGCAGGCTGGCCCAAATTACGGTCCAGTTCCATATGCCGGTCAAAACATAGTAACCGCCACCGATCATCAGAGGCCCCCACACGATCAATACAGAGAGCTCGCCCATTGCAATGTACTTTAGTGGCCAAGTGTAGAACAGGACGAAGAAAGCTCCCAGGCCAAGTAAAATCCAGATCAGCGGATCGTTGCTGCGCGTAAAAATCAAGTACAGGCCACACAGGAGGGCCAGGAAGGCCGTAACAGCGAAATAGGTCAGGTGCTGGCGCCTGGTCAGCAAGCCATCCGCCAGCGGTTGTGGTCCGTACATCGTGCGGAAGTAGTTGTCCTTATCGACGCCGCGCGTGTAATCCGTGTAATCGTTGAAGATATTATTGGAGGCGTGCGCCAGGACAAGTCCGAGTGCCAGGATGAACCAGGAAAGGATATTCACCTTATGGCCATCGTGCCATGCAAAAAGTCCGGCAAGTAGCGCTGACAGGAACGTCATCAATAAAACGGCTGCACGCGTGGCAATCAACCATTTCGAGATGATATCCAACTTATCCCACTCTTCCTTGGAAACGTTCGGAATAACAGTAAGGGCTTTCTTCCACATGGCAAAATTCATAGTGTCTTCTCCATAACATTGTTAGATTTCATTTGGAATTTCCAGGAGGGGATAAAAGCCGGGGATTTATTACTCACCATTCTCACGGCTGTTCCAAACAACCTGATAAGAATGGTGCCATTATACCAGCCTGATACGTTATAATTATTTCGGCACTTTTTGATGGGCCCATTACATTAAATACACTCAATATGATAAAGCCCGCGTCAGAGCGTGCGGTCTTATCAGAAACAACAATATTAAAAAGTCCAAGTGATGTTCATCACAATAAAGCCATGATTTACAATACTGGCATTTTTAATCTGATACCCACATACTACCATCCTTAGTGCACCAGTTGCGATAAAAATGATATTCTTGGAGGTATTCCTTGGAGCTCACACTATCCCCATTAAGCCCATCGATAGGCAAGACATTTGTTTATAGCCTTTACGAATTGAAGGATGGCGAGCGAGTTAAGACTTGTTTGCAATGCGGCACATGCAGCGGGATTTGCCCATTCGGCTACATTATGAAATTCCCACCAGGGAAGATGATCGGCGCTTTACGCGCCGATTTTTTTGACAAAGTATTGAAGACCGATAGTGTCTGGATGTGTGTGTCCTGTAATGCCTGTTCGGCATTTTGTCCGCAGAATATCCCCATCACGGCGGCCCTGATGACCCGGGCAAAAGAGGAGATGCTGCTGGCAGGGAACATCCCCACAGAATTGCAGACAGCCCTGGAAAACACCCAACGTTATGGGAATCCGCTAGGAGAATCGCCCCGCAAGCGAGCCGACTGGAGCCTGGGCCTGCAGCCTGAGGTGAAAATCTTGGCTAAGATTCGGCAGCCCGTGGACGTGCTCTGGTTCGTCGGCGATTACGCCTCCTACCACCCGCGGATGCAATCAGCCGTGAAAGCGCTAGCCAAGATTCTGAATACACTCGGCGTGAAATTTGGCATCCTGGGACCGGAAGAGTTCAGCGATGGAGATTCCCAGCGCCTGGCTGGAGAACGCGGCCTGTTCGAAATGATGGCTCAGAAGAATGGGCAATTATTGCGGCGCTACAAATTCAACGAGATCGTTACAACCGACCCGCATGCTTATAACGCCTTCAAGAATGAATATCCGGCGCTGGGGGTGTCTTACCCGATACGGCATTACACGCAATTCTTATACGATAGGCTCGAGCAACTCCGTCCTCTTTTGAAAAATGAAGTAAAAGCGAAGATAGCCTACCATGACCCATGCTACCTCGGCCGAGTCAACGGCATCTTCGACGAACCGCGCGCCCTTTTGAGCGCCATCCCAGGCGTGGAACTGGTGGAGATGTCTCATCAGCGCCTCAACAGTCTGTGTTGCGGAGGAGGAGGAGGCGGTATGTGGCTGGATGGTTTCCAATGGGAAAAAGCGCATACCCGTCTGTCCGAGTGGCGTGTCCGCGAGGCGGTGGCGGCAAACGCGGATATCCTTGCCGTCGCCTGTCCCTACGAACCACCGCGTTTTGAGGACGCCATCAAGACCATCCAAACTGCCAGCCGTCTTAAGATCAGGGAAATTGCTGAACTGCTCGCCGAATCCATGGATTTGTAGGAGGTGAATATGAAAATAGCAGTACCTGTCAAATTCGTTCCAGACCTGGTGGAAGAACTCACCATCGACCCCAGCGGCGTTGCCCTGGATGCAACCTGGTTGCGTTTGATCATCAGCGAGTTTGATGATCACGCGGTTGAACAGGCCATCCTCTTGAAAGAACGCGCTGGTGGCCAGGTGACAGTGATGACCATCGAAGCCGAAGGATCGGACGATTTTCTCTTCACCGCGGCCGCCAAGGGCGCCGACCAGCTCATCAAGCTCACCGGTGATTTTAGCGCTGTTAACAACCATGCCCTTGCACGTGCCTATGCTGGTATTCTCAGAGAAAACCAGCCAGATCTCGTTCTGACTGGCGTCCAGGCGCACAATGATCTGGATGGCTCTGTCGGTCCACTCCTGGCAGAATACCTGGGAATGCCTTATGTGGGGTATGTGTCAGGTGTCGCAATTGCCGCGGACCATGTTGTGGTGCGCAAGGAATACGCCGGGGGCTTGATCGCCGAGATGGAGGTCAAACTGCCGGCAGTTTTGGGCATACAAGCCTCCGAGAAACCGCCGCGTTACGTTGCCTACAGCAAGATCTGCCAAGTGATGGGCACAGCGAAAATCGAAGAACGGACCGTCGCCAACCTTGATCTTACCGGCGGAATCGAGGTTAGCCGCATGTTCCAACCGGAAGTCACCGAGCGGGCGATGATGCTCGAGGGTGGCGTGGACGAAGTTGCCGACAAACTCGTCGGAATCTTCAAAGAACTGGGCACGCTGTAAGCAGGAGGCAGATATGAGCCAGGATATTTTTGTCGTCATCGAACACCTTCAGGGAAAGGTTTTGGATGCATCCTATATCATGCTGGCTGGAGCCCGTCAGCTTTCGCAGAGCACTGGAGGCAATGTCACTGCGGTGATCCTTGGTGACAAGGCGGAAGGGTTGGCAGGCATGCTTGCCGCAGATCGAGTGCTTTATATGGAGCACCCCATGTTGGCTGAATTCACCTCGGGCGCCTATATCATCGCTCTTGCCGGGTTGATCCAGAAATATGCACCCCGTGCAGTGCTCTTTGGTCACAGTTCCATTGGCATGGACGTAGCCAGTGGACTATCTGCAAAGTTGGGGCTACCTGTGGTAAGTTCCTGTCGTAACTTCACGGCTGAGGGAAAATTCGTCAGCCAGATCTGCGGTGGAAAGATCATGGTGGAGGGCGACCTTCCCGGTCCCACCGCCCTCATTACTATGGTGGCCGGAGGTTATAAGCCTGAACAGGGACAAAGCACCCAGGCGCCGGCACTGACCACGATCCCCGCCCCCGCGTTGGATGGCCTGCGCGTGGCTTTAAAACAGTATATTGAACCTGACACCAGTGATGTGGACATAACAAAGGAGAAGATGCTGGTATCGGTTGGGCGCGGTATCCAGAACAAGGATAATATTGAATTGGCGAACGAACTTGCCAGTGCCCTGGGTTGCGCGGTCAGCGCCTCCCGTCCAGTGGTGGACCAAGGTTGGATGCCAACCACGCGGCTGGTCGGGAAATCCGGGAAACG
>JBEKVG010000263.1:0-4635 GCA_049514195.1 Anaerolineales bacterium
AACCAACCTCGACCAGGGTCCCATCTGGAATGCGATCCGATACAGCGCTGTCTCGGCAGATCTGAAAAAGGTTGGCTATAAGACCGTGGCTTATGCCACCGGTTTCGCCTGGAGCGAGCTCAATAATTCGGACGTGTACTTCGCCCCTTCCCTTTTATGGTCTGACCTGACCGCCTTCGAAATCCAGTTGCTTCGCACCACCCCAATCCACCGCTTAGAAGATTTAGGCGTAATTAATCTCAACGAGATCGATGGCGAAAGATACCGGGAACGGACTATGTTGGATTTTAACAGTGCAACAACACTGGCAAGCATGCCCGGCCCCAAGTTCGTCTTCATGCACATCATTTCCCCGCATGAGCCCTTCGTGTTTGGCCCGGATGGCAAGACGATCGACCCAGCCCCCTTTATGGATCAGAACCAATTGTATACCCAGGAAGAATATATACGAGGCTACCGCGAGCAGGTTCCTTTTGTTGACATGATGCTTGAAAAAACCATCACCACATTGATTACGAAATCCTCCAGGCCACTGGTAATCATCCTGCAGACCGATACCGCACCGTTATTTACAAATGGCGCTGACACGTTCAAAATCCTGAACGCCTACTACATACCTGGACATACCGGACAGCTCTACCCAGGAATCTCTCCGATAAACACCTTTCGAGTCATATTCAATGCGTACTTAGGAGCAGACCTGCCGCTGCTGAAGGATGTCAGTTACTATTCGCCTATCCCCCAGATTTATGACTTTTCAGTAGTACCCAATCCATGTTCTGGAAAGTAGAGGGCGAACTAAAAATCATTACTTCTGAATATAATATTTAGGGGTATTTAGACTTTGAATTGCTCATTACCGGGTCAGTTAGCTTTTAATGATAGCGGGCACACCGGAAGCCAAGGTTGAATCCCCCAGGTCCAATATAATAGGCAGGATTGGAGGCAGTGACTCTGGGCGTATCAAAGTACCACAAACCGCCGCGAATCACGTGAGTTGATCCGGAAGCTGGGCCGGTGATGGGTGGCTCCTGTGCAACCATAAAACTATCTGGCAATCAAGAAACCGCCGATGAGCAAGGCAATAACACCCATCACGCGGAAAATATCAATATGCCGGGTGGCAACGCCCAGCAAACCAAAATGATCGATGATAATTCCCACCAATAGTTGACCAATTATTATCAGGGTTATCATCATCGTACTGCCCAGGCGTGGTAATGTAACACTAATCGTCTGATAAAGGATCAGCCCGAAAATGCCTGCTCCCAACATATACCATGGTATTGTGCGCCAATCTCGAATCCTTTCTCCACCGCTTACAAAAAGGAGAATGCCCGAGAATATCATTCCGCTGAGATGAATGATAAAACTGCTTGCGGTTCCTCCTAATTTCTGTCCCATTGCCCCGGCGATGGGAGATTGTATTCCTACAGCTACACCTCCGATCAAACCAATGAGAATTACCAACCAGTATCCCATCTTCTGCTCCTTATCAAAATAATATTAACATGGCTGATTCCGGGTTACGGGTGTGCGCCACCAATGGATTAGCTGCATGTCATTTCTGGCATTCTGCCTCTGCTTATCAACGCTGGAGTCGTTATTTCCCGAAACAGAACCTGTTCAATCGTCAGCATACCCGATTGTCTGTCCGAAAAGGGCATACTGGTGCGGCTTCAAACTGAGCTTTCTCGCCAATGCAGCCTTATTGCAGTTGTGAAACCACGCAACCAATCCCAACGAAGAGACTGCGAGATACACGTTTTGTGCAATCAGGCCGGTGTCGACAAAATAATAAGATTTCTGAATCTCAGGATTATAGAGCCCCGGTTCCTGAAATCCAGCACTCTTGAACTTTTCGATATCGACAACGTAAATCAAGCGGACGGGAGCGTTTGTAGCGACTCTCGCCTGGCCTGGTCCGATCGCTAAGGCGCGGTTGTCACCGGCTACAACCGGAGTCAGACTGTGAGAATCGGGGTTATACAAATATGTCCCTTCCTCCAAGGCAACATAGACACAGATCTCCTGCGAATTACTCGCCGATCCGGCTGTCCTGCCCGGGATTCCGTATCTGCACCGGTCAAAAATTGGTTTGGGAAGGGCGATCGGCTGCAGATCTTCAATATTACTGTTCTTCACAGGTATCTCTCCATACTTGTATCTAAATCTTTTTTTCTGTGTTCATCCGTAGCTGAAATCGACTTTCACAACGCTCTCTACTTTTTGAAAGCTGATATGCTTAGGTCGATTCCGGCAACTTGCTTCAAATAGTGGCCTTGTGAGGCGATATTTTAGCATTTATTATAACTCCGGCTATAAAGAAGAAATAAATACCGGTCAGGGTAGTCAAAATGTGCTTAGGAGGAGGTCTCTAATTCTAACTCTTAATAATATTAAGGCCATTATTAATAATTTCAATAATTAATCCTTGACTTTTAAGATATTCCATGTATAATCTAAAATAGATTAACATATGAGTTAAAGGAACCCTAGATTATGAAAACAGCTCTGAGTAAATGTCCGGTATGCAACGGCGAACTCACCGTCACCCGCTTGCGCTGCGAGACTTGTGACACAGTTATCGAAGGTCGTTTCGCCAACGCCGCCTTTGCTGGCCTCACCCCCGAACAACTGGATTTCATCGAAACCTTCCTGCGCTGCGAGGGCAAACTTACCCGTGTGCAGGAAGAGATGGCCCTTTCCTACCCTACCGTCCGTAACCGCCTGCAGGAAGTCATCCGCGCCCTTGGTTACGAGCCGGGCAAGGAGGATACCGACGAGAAGCGCCTGAGTGTCCTGGACGAACTCGATTCCGGCCAAATTTCTGCTGAAGAAGCCATGCGCCGGCTGCAGGGAGAAGAGTAACCTATGCAACAACGAACCGTTCCGGTTAATCCCAACACGAGTGTGCTTGTCCACACCGTTCATGGAGACTTGCGTGTGGCAGGTTGGGATCGCAGTGAAATAATGGTCAAGACGGACGGCAGCCTCCTGGACCTGGTTTCCAGCGCTGACCCCCTGACCATCTCCTGCGACGAAGATTTGATCTTATACCTGCCGCGCACGATGATCCTTCATGTGGAGAACGTTACCGGGGATGCCAGCCTGCAAGCCCTCAGCGGCCCGGTCACGCTTGGCCCCGTGGCAGGTGACGTGACCATGAAGGAGCTCGGTCCCGTCACCCTCGGTACGATTTCCGGGGACGCCTCCCTGCGCAACATCGGGGCACTAAATGCAGAAAACATCTCCGGAGATTTTGCCCTGCGCGGTGGTCACGGCGTCTGTGCAGTGGACATCATCAACGGAGATGCCTCTATCCGGGATATCGATGGTATGCTCACCATCAATCAGGTCGGTTCAGACCTGTACGTGCGTAATGTGCATGGAGCGGTCAATGTCAAGGCGGGTGCGGACGTTGCTCTCTACTTGAAACCTTTATCCGGCCAGACTTACGATATCACCGCGGGTGACGATCTGATCTTGCGCATGTCTCCGGATGCTAACGTCAGACTCCATCTGACTGGCGGCTCGCCCGATTCGATCCATGTGGATTTTCCAGGTGTGGAACTGCCCAAGGATTGCCACGGCTGTGAAGTGGTCATTGGCCAAGAAGCCAGTGGTATGGCAGAAATGCTCTTAACCGCCGGCGATGACTTGCTGGTCACCAGTCAGGCCGATTCCTGGGAATCCGCTGCGGATTTCGGCGTAGGAATGCAGGATGGAAAAGAGTGGAACTTCCCGCCTTTCGAACTGCCGGACGATTTTTCGGAACGCATCAACCGCCGTGTTCAGTCCGCTATGGAACGGGCCCAATCCCACCTGGAAGCCGCAACCCGCCAAGCCGAGTCTGCCGGAAACCGGGCTTCTATTAAGATAGAAGCTGCCATGCGCCGGGCCGAGGCCAAAGCGCGAGCCGCCGAAGTGCGCGCCCGGCGCGGCCAAGCCAACGTTCACATCGGTCATTGGAAATGGGAAGCGACCCCACATGCACCGGCCCAGACAACCGCGCCTGTCTCCGATGAGGAACGCCTGACCATTTTGAAAATGCTCCAGGAAAAGAAAATAACAATCGAAGAAGCCGAGAAACTGCTGGCTGCCCTGGAAGGTAAATGAATAGTGGCATCGAGGAGAATGAAATGACAGGCCAGGAACGCAATCAAGTTCTCAAGATGATCGCGGATGGAAAGATCACAGCCGAGCAAGGCCTTCAGCTGATGGAGGCTCTCGATCAGGAAAGTCCCGAAGAGATTCAGACCCCCGCTCCCGAAGTACCAACCGGGGAAGCCGCTGTGAACGAGACACCTGCCAAAAAGCCCGGCCAGGAAGTCGATCCACGCGTTGAGCAAGTCAAGTCGACTGTCCAGCGTCTCTGGCAAATCCCGCTCTGGATTGGCATCACCATCTCCGTCCTGAGCGCCTGGGGAATGTATGCAGTGATGCACAACGTGGGCATGAACTTCTGGTTCTATTTCCTGCTGCTGCCATTGTTACTGGGTGTGGCAGTGATTGCCGCGGGGGTTGGTAGCCGCCAGGCTCACTGGATCTTCGTCGACATGCACCCAAAACCCGGCCAGCACTCGGAATGCATTTTGCTGGGTTTTCCCCTCCCGCTGAAACTGACAGCCTGGT
>JBEKVG010000264.1:0-4601 GCA_049514195.1 Anaerolineales bacterium
AGGTTGGCCAATTGGCGCAGTGGGTTGGTGAAGTTCTGCCCGTAGCTGATGAAGGTGGCAATGACACCCACACTGACCAGGTTGCGCAGCGCCAACCAGCCGCCCAGTCCCGCTAGGACAATGACGAAGAAGTTGCCCAGCACAGTGGTGAGCGGCATGAGCAGCAGGGCGTAGCTGTTGGCGTACACGCCGGCCTTGAAGACCTCCTGGTTGCGCTCGCGGAAGGTTGCTATCACCGAATCATTCCGGCGGAAGGCCTTGATGACCTTTTCACCGCTGATGGATTCTTCCATCACGGCGTTGCTTTCCCCCAGGTGCTTCTGCAGCTCTTGGAAGCCCTTGCGTGTGTAGCGGGCGACGAATTGGGTGAACCAGAACATGATTGGCACGACCAGCAGGGAGGCCAGTGCCAGCCAGTGGTCCAGGATGAACATGGCCACCAGGATACCGACCATGGTAAATACGCTGGCGATTAATGAGGTGACGTTCTGCGAGACGGCCTGGTTGATGGCGTCAATATCGTTGGTCAAGCGGCTCATCAGCTCACCAGCCGGATTGCGGTCGAAGAAGGCAATCGGCAGGCTCTGCAAGTGGGTGAACAGGTCCTTGCGCATTTGTTTGAGAGAGCGCTGAGAGATATCCGACATGACCCAGTTGGCGATGGCCTGGAACAGGTTGTTCAACAAATACACGGCCAGCATCCACAAGGCGATCGTAGCCAGGCCGGCGGCCTGTTTGGTCGAGATGAAACGGTCAATGGCAACACCCATCAGGTAGGGGCCGATCAGTCCTAGGAAGGTATAGATCAGGACGAAGATGAACACCAGGGTCATCCCCACCTTGAAGGGAGCCAGATAACGCAACAGACCTTTCAAGGCCCGGCTGGGGTCTTTGGCCTTCTCGATCTTGCCGGGGTCGGCCGGCCGGCGCGGCATATACGCACGGAGGCTGCTGGATGGCGGGGCGGATTGGAAGCTCATTTCGCCAAGCTCCGTGCCTTGATGGCTGCCGGCTCTTCCGGGTGGAAGCCGTTCCCGAGCTGGGACTCGTAGATTTCCTGGTAGATCGGGCTGGTCTGCATGAGTTGCTTGTGCGTGCCCTGGGCAGCGATGCGGCCCTTGTCGATGACGATGATCTTGTCGGCGTTCAGGACGGTGCTAATGCGCTGGGCGACGACGAAACTGGTGTGCTGGTGCATTTGCTTATCCAGGGCGTCCTGGATGCGGGTCTCGGTCTCCACGTCCACCGAGCTGGTGCTGTCGTCCAGGATCAGGATGCTGGGATTCAGTAGCAGCGCCCGGGCAATCGCAATGCGCTGTTTTTGCCCACCCGAGAAATTGCTGCCGCGCGCCTCAACATGGCTATCGTAGCCCATGGGCATTTCCATGATGAAGTCGTGCGCCTGGGCAGCTTTGGCGGCCGCGATAACCTGCTCGTCGGTGGCGTCCGGGCGGCCATAGCGGATGTTGTCACGCACCGTGCCGGAGAACAGGATGGCCTCCTGGGGCACGATTCCCACATGGGCGAGCAGCGAGTCCACTTTAATCTGCCGGACATCCACTCCATCAATCAGCACCCGGCCGCTGGAAGTATCGTAGAAGCGCGGCACCAGGTCGATCAGGGTGGATTTCCCGGCGCCGGTGGCGCCGAGGATGGCGACCGTTTGCCCGGGTTCAGCCACCAGGTCAACACCCTTCAGGACAGCTTCGTCTCCGTTGCCGTTGTAGTGGAAATTGACGTTCTCGAAGACGACCTTCCCCCGGACCGGTTCGGGCAGTGCAGCCGCCTGAGGTGCGTCCTGGATCTCGGGCACGGTGTCCAGGATCTCACTGACGCGCCTGGCCGAAGCCAGTCCGTTCGCCCAGGTCTGGGAAAGTTGTGTCATCATTGTGAGGGGAGTCATGGTGGTAAGCAGATAGTTAGTAAAAGCGACAATTTGACCGATCGTCAGGCTCCCATGGATTGACTGCAGTCCGCCGGCCCAGATGACAATAACCATGCCGATGTTGACAAAGACCGTTAGGGCGGGCGACATGCTGGACATGAAGCGCATCACCTTGACCGAATGGTCGGTGAAAGCCTCGTTGGCTGTCTCGAAGCGTTCCCCTTCGAAGTCGGCCCGCACAAAGGATTTTACCAGGCGCACCCCGGCGATATTTTCCTGCAGAACGTTGTTCAGGCGGTCGAGCTTTTGCTGGACGGAGCGGAAGAGCGGCTCCATTTTGACAATGAAGAACACTATGACCGCGGAAGTAATGACCAACAAAGGCAGCATGGTCAGGGCCAGGCTCGGGCTGGTATTGAACATTAAGATCAGGCTGCCGACGAACAGGAGGGGGGAGCGCGTACCGATGCGGAGGGAGACCTGCACCAGGCGCTGCACCGCGCTCGAGTCGCTGGTCAACCTGACCATCAATTGCCCGGTCTGCTGCTGGTCCAGGTTTCCGTACGAATATTTCTGGATCTTGAGGAAAAGCGCTTCCCGCAGGTCGCGTGCCGTGCTTTCGCCCACCTGGACGGAAAGGATGCTATTGGAAATGGCGATAACGGTGCTCAGGATGGAAATCCCGATCATAATGGCAGCAGTCTGCAAGACAAGTGGCTGGTTGTGCTTGGAAATGCCCTGATCGATGATGCGCTCAATCAAGCGCGGGATGGACAGGTCCATGAAGACCAGCGATGTCAACAGGATGAGTGCCACCACCGCACGCTTCCAATATGGTTTAACAAAAGGGAGGATCTTTTTTATTACAGATAGCATTTCCAGATCACCTGTTTTATTCACTCATCTTACACAAAGCATCCCGAAGGTTTGGATTGAGAGATAGCGTTGCCTGAAGAAAACCTTTCCCGCAAAATACGCGGGACAAGCGGGATAAACCATGCCATCAATTATCCAACCTGCCCGAGGAATATTTTGGAGAGGATTTCCATGGCACGTCAATTATTTGAGATTTGTTTATCCAATTTGGGGATTTGGACTACTATTGTCGTCCCCTGACCCGGTTTGCTCTCGGCCCAGATGCGACCGTTATGCTTCTCAACAATTGACTTGGCGATTGCAAGTCCCAGGCCTGAACCACCTTCATAGCGCTGGCGGGAGGGATCCGAGCGGTAGAACCGGTCAAAGACACGCTCCAATTCGTTCTCAGCAATGCCCGGACCACTGTCCTGAACCCTGAACTCGAGATCATCGGCGACGACCCGGGCAGAAAGGTTCACCTGCCCGCCTTCCGGCGTATATAGAAGGGCGTTATCCACCAAGTTGCTCAAGACCTGGACCATCCGGCCCGGGTCTGCGGAGATTTCGGGCAGATCAGATTCCATCTGCAGCCCAAGGGTAATATTCTTGCACGCGGCCCTCTGCTTATGGATGGCCTGCACTTTTTCCAGAAGCTTTGTTTGGGAAACGGGCTGGAATTCGATGGGGAGCTCGCCTGCATCCGCCCTTGAAAGGGTACGCAAATCTTCAATCAGGCTGTCAAGCCGTTCGGCTTCGTCACGGATGATCTCGAAGGTCTCGAGGGAGGGCGCCATCACGCCATCATGGACGGCTTCCGCATGTCCCAGGATCACGCTAACAGGCGTGCGCAATTCGTGGGCGATATCGGCGGTCATCTGGCGACGTAATCCGGTCGAACGTGCCAACTCGGTATTCATGCGGTTGAACGAATCCGCCAGTTCACCCAGTTCGTCGCGGCTACGGACGGGGACTTCCTGCTCCATCTGACCTGCCGAAACCGCACGGGTAGCCGCGGTCAACTCGCGGATTGGACGCGTGAGGGTGCGCGAAAGCAGGAATGCCATTAACAACCCCAAGGTGATAACGCCTATGGCACTGAAGGTATAGATGCGTTTCACGCGGTCCAGGAAGGCTGTCTCGGCCGGGCTCACACGAATGGTCGGCTGCCTGGTCACCATGGTGCCAACGATCTTTCCATTGACTTTGATGGGATCCCCTTTTTGAATGACCGATTGTGATAACAGGTCGCCAGCCTGGTCACCAGGACCTGCAAGGACAACGCGACCACTGGTATCCACCAGGGTGAAAAACCGGCCGCTGTCTGCAACGAAGCGCGAGGAAGAAGGCTGTCCCGGGATCAGAGGTGCTTTATCAACACCCTGCCAGGTTCCGTTTTTACCATAATAGTCTGCCAATGCAGTAATAATGCTATTCCGGTTTTGATCAAACAGGTAACTTCTGAATTCCCTTTCCGTCAGCCAGCGGGCAGACAGAACGATCAGCAATACACTGACCATGCTGATGATTAAAAAAGCAAGCAATAATTTGACTGTGATCGAGCGCATGATTCTATTGTCTGACGAAGCGATAACCCACGCCGTAAATTGTTTCTATGTAGTGCGGCGAACTGGGAACCAGCTCGATCTTGGCGCGCAGGTTCTTAATATGCAGATCGATGGCGCGCTCGTAGCCTTCAAAACGGACACCCTGCAATATATCGAGTAAATCGAGACGGGAATAGACATGCCCGGGTGCCGACATCAATGCGGCCAGCAGATCGAATTCGGAGGGGGTCAGATCGACAAATCGGTCTGCCACCTGGACGGCGTGAGCGCTGCGGTCCAAAACGATATCGGCT
>JBEKVG010000265.1:0-4585 GCA_049514195.1 Anaerolineales bacterium
GTCGGGGCGGGCGGATTTGGACCGCCGACCTCTGCGTCCCGAACGCAGCGCTCTAGCCGGACTGAGCCACGCCCCGAACAAGCCCCACTACGTGGGGCAAGTGCCACTTCGTGGTACAAGCAAGCTGGGATTATAACTGTCTGTATCCAATTTGACAAGTTGTTTGGGGTATAATCATCGCGCTCAAAGATCAAACACAACGGACACGAAGGATCATGAAGCATCCTTCGTGTTACTTTGTGTAAAAGGAATTCATTATGGTAGAACCCGAACCGACCGGCACTGCTCCGGAACCAGTCAAACAAATCATCGGTACCGTTCAAATAGCAGATATTGACGAGACCATGCGCACGGCGTACCTTGACTATGCCATGTCCGTGATCGTTGCACGTGCCCTGCCGGACGCCAGAGACGGATTAAAACCAGTCCATCGACGCATTCTCTACGCCATGCAGGATATGGGCATCCGGGCCAATTCGGCCTTTAAGAAATCCGCCCGTATCGTCGGCGAAGTGCTGGGCAAGTACCACCCGCATGGCGATTCGGCTGTTTACGAGTCAATGGCACGCATGGCCCAGGATTTCTCGATGCGTTACCTGCTGGTCGATGGCCAGGGCAACTTTGGCTCTGTGGATGGCGATGCGCCGGCGGCCATGCGTTACACCGAGGCCCGCCTGCATAAAATGGCCGAGGAAATGCTGGCCGATCTCGACAAGAACACGGTGGACTTTACCGATAATTTTGATGGTTCGCTCCAGGAGCCGCTTGTACTGCCCTCCCGCCTGCCCAACCTGCTTCTCAATGGATCGTCAGGGATTGCCGTCGGCATGGCAACCAATATCCCGCCGCATAATTTGAAAGAGGTGGCCGCGGCCCTGATATACCTTATCAATAACTACGATACGATGGACGAGGTGCCCATCGAGTTTTTAATGAAGTTCATCCCAGGACCTGATTTCCCCACTGGCGGCATCATTGTTGGGACGGAGGGTATCGAAGCCGCCTATGGATCAGGGAAGGGGCGAATTATCCTGCGTGGCAAAGCCCACATCGAAGAGATGAACGGAAATCGTTATCGCATCGTCATCACCGAAATCCCCTACCAAGTGAATAAAGCCACTCTGATTGAACGCATCGCCGACCTCGTCCGTGAGGAAAAGATCGATTCCATCTCGGACTTGAGGGATGAGTCCGACCGGCGTGGTATGAGCATTGTTATCGAGCTGAAGCGCGGCTCGCAGCCCAAGAAGGTGCTCAACCAGCTCTACAAGTACACTGCCCTCCAGTCCACCTTTGGCGTACAGATGCTCGCACTCGTTGATGGTGAACCGAGACTTCTACCGCTCAAGCGGGCACTGCAAATTTTCATCGAACACCGTCAGAGCGTGCTCACCCGTCGTACCCAGTATGAACTGGAAAAGGCGCGTGCACGGGCACATATCCTAGAAGGCCTGACCATCGCCCTAAACAACCTGGATGCCGTCATCCAGACAATCCGCGAATCCCCAGACGCAGATGTGGCCAAAGAGCGCCTGATGAAGCGATTCAAATTGTCCGATCTCCAGGCGCAGGCTATCCTCGACATGCAACTGCGCCGGCTGGCTGCCCTTGAACGCCAGAAAATTGAAGATGAATATAAACAGGTCAAAGTACAGATTGCCCACTTCGAAGATCTACTGGCTCACCCCAAGAAAATCCTGTCTCTCATTCAGGAAGATTTACGGGACCTCTCCGAGAAATATGGCGACGAGCGCCGCACACACATCGCCACTGAGGCCGTGGAGAACTTGAGCGAATCAGACCTCGTACCGGACGAGGCTGTACTGATCTCGCTCACCGCCCACGGCTATGTCAAGCGTGTCGCGGCTGCCGCCTATCGCCTGCAAGTGAAGGGCGGAAAGGGTGTGACCGGTCACATGACAAAGGAAGAAGATGAAATCCTGACCCTCATCCCAGCGCGCTCGCTGGATACCATGCTTTTCTTTTCCGACAAGGGCAAAGTTTACTCTGAAAAGGTCTACCAAATTCCTGACGCCGATCGGGCCACCAAAGGAATTCCTCTGGTGAACGTGCTGGCGCTGGAGCCGGGTGAGATCATCACCGCAGCAGTCTCTGTCCCAAACTTTGAGACCGTGGAATATATAACGCTGGGTACGCGCAATGGGAAAATTAAGCGCATGGCGTTGTCGGAGCTGGCCGCTGTCCGTCCCTCCGGAATCATTGCTATCGGACTCGAAGATGGCGATGAATTGGGCTGGGCTCGCCTAACACATGGGGACAACGAAATCATCCTCGTCACCGAGCAGGGACAGGCGTTACGATTCGCCGAAGATGAAGTCCGTTCCATGGGACGCTCGGCAGGTGGCGTGACCGGCATCCGGTTGGGGACTAAGGATAAGGTCACCAGTATGGAAGTCATAGAGAAAGGCGGGGATCTCGTGCTGGTAACAACCCTGGGGTTCGGCAAACGTACACCGTTGGCAGAGTATCCGGCCAAGGGTCGTGCCACCGGTGGTGTACAGACCATCGCCCGCGACGCGGCAGACAAGATCGGCACTATCAGCGCCGCCCGCGTTGTGCAGGAAGCCGATGACCTTACTATTATCACCGCCAATGGCATGGTTCTGCGCACCAAAGTCAGAGATGTAAAGCAGGCCGGGCGCGCGGCGCGCGGCGTTCCTCTAATGGAGGTCAGAGAAGGAGATCGAGTGGCTTCCATCGCCCGCATCGCTAGCGCCGACCTCAAAAAAGCCGGCGCCGAACCCAATGACGAATCAGCTCCTGAGCCAGGTAAGCAATTCGAATTGCCAATGTAAAAAAGTGAATATGAATGATACTCCCCTCGGAATCAAGACTCACAGCCTCTATAAATGGCCGGGAGTCTGCTTTTAAAGCGTGGGCAGCACAACTGGACGCAATTGCACTTCCCCGAACTGCACCAAAAAGATCTGCCCCTGCGGAGACAGCAAACACAAACTTCCATCTGGCTCCAGACCATCCACCCGCCCCGATCTAATTGCCTGACCATCCGCCAAGATTTCCACCAACTCTCCACGAAAGGCCAGACGTCTTTCCAAGGTGTGCAGGAAAAGGTGACTCGCAAGCAGACTGCGCCAATGGAGCATAGACTGGAGAATTTGCCGGAGTAAAGCTGTCCGTTCAACAGGTTGGACAGCATGCTGAGAAGAGAGTAACTCAGCCTCGAGGCAGGTCGCCGGGAAATTGAGTTGGTCGGGTGGAGGAATAGCCTCGATCTTGATATTCAGCCCTACCCCCAACACAATACTTTCCATCTTATCTCCAAGCCAGACCAATTCAACCAAAATCCCACAAACCTTGCGCCGGTTGAGCAATACATCGTTGGGCCATTTAATTTCCGGTTGCAGACCCTGAGCCGCCAGTACTTCGCAAACCGCCAGTGCTCCCAATGCTGAAAAGAGCGATGGGGATTGCGCCTCGCCTGGTAAGGGCCGTAATACCAGACTAAAAGCCAAAGCTGATCCTGGCGGGGTAAACCAGCGGCGACTGCCTCGCCCACGCCCAGCCGTTTGCTCCTCGGCATAGACCAGTGCCAGGTCTGGAGCGCCGGCAGCCGCCCAGGCCAGGGCTATATCATTGGTTGAACCGGTCTGCTCGAAATAGCGCAAACCGCCGAGGGGAATATTGGAAAGTGTTTTGCGAAGGGTGCGTTCGTCCATAATCAAAAACCCGGTCTCCATTGGGAACCGGGTTTAGAAGGTTTTATGGTGACGGTAGAACGTACCACGGATCGACAAACCCGCCATTCAGACGGACCTCGAAGTGGAGGTGGGGGCCAGTTGCGTTGCCCGTGCCACCTGCCAAGCCAATCCCTTGCCCGCGTGCAACGCCCTCGCAGGGTACCACGTTGATCTGGCTCAAGTGCCCATATACAGTCAGGTAGCCATTGCCGTGATCGATCATGACCACGTTACCATAGCCTCCGTTCCAACCACCCTGTGCGATGGTCACCACACCTGCATCAGCGGCCCAGACCGGGGCACCCAGACCAGCCGCAATATCAATCCCTAGATGGCCCGACCAATAATCATTGCCCGAGAGATAATGGTTGCCTGTCGGCCAGATGAAAGCCCCACTACCAACCGGTCCTCCTGCACAGGTTGACCCGCCGAGGCTGGATGTCCCTGAGCGCCCACGCGCCACGGTCGGAATGATCCATTGCACAAACTCCCGATGCCCGCCGGGAACCATCATATAGTCACCCGCCGTTACTTGTTGGCTTGTCAAATCGATATTGTTACCAGGCCAGTTAAGAATATCATCCAAATTGGCAGAAAACTTTTTCGCAATCGATTCAAGAGTATCCCCCGCCTGGACTTGATAATATACTCCGTCCACGGGCGGTACCTTGAGCACCTGTCCAACCCGCAGGCTATCAGGAGAATCTTGAAGAATGTCATAATTGGCCCACAACAAGGTTTCGGGCTTGATACTGAACTGCTTGGCGATACTGAACAAGGCATCTCCAGGCTCGACAGTATAATTGGTGATTGTGTAGGTAGTCTTCGAGGTTATATCCGTCTTAAGCCACACCTGACGGACGATG
>JBEKVG010000266.1:0-4571 GCA_049514195.1 Anaerolineales bacterium
ATCCCTGCAACTGCGGTTGAACTGCTTGTTCCAAACAAATCCAGTGCCTACCTGCAGATGCCTTTGGCTGCTTGAACCTTCAACCTTACTCAGGTTTCAACTCAAATGAAACACACCCATATCAATTCGTTGGAAAATGTTGAGTAATATTCAATTTTGAGAGATAATCAGAAAAGAGCATCGATATGAAACCCAAACCTTCCATTTTATTGGTTGATGACGAAAGCGCAATTACTGACAATTTGGCATCATTCATGAGCCGGTCCGGTTTTGCAGTGACAGTTGCAGCTAATGGTGAAGAAGCTCTTGAAAAAACCGTTGCCGAAAAGCCGGATTTGGTCGTATTGGACGTCTTAATGCCCCGCCTTAACGGACGGGAAGTGCTTCGCCAACTCCGGCAGGCTGGCAATTGGACTCCGATTATCCTGCTTACTCAGGTTGGTGAGGCCTCCGAACGTGCCATGGCACTCGAAGAAGGCGCCGATGATTATCTTAACAAACCCTTCGATCCGCACGAATTGGTTGCACGCATCCGGGCGGTCCTTCGGCGCGCTCAGCCCGGCCGGCCACCTTTATCGGCGGCCGCCCGCCTCGCATGCGGAAAATTGATCCTGGATCGTGGCTCCCGGCGCGTCTGGTTGGATAAAGCAGAATTAACATTGACTCCCAAATCCGTGATGTTGCTGGAATACATGCTCATCCATCCTGACGAATTGGTGTCACGTGAACGTCTTCTCGATGTAGTCTGGGGTTGGGACTATCCTGTCGGCACACGTGCAGTGGATACGCGTGTGGCTGAGTTACGGCGGGCACTGGACGACGATCCAGCCACGCCACGCTATATCGAAACTGTTCCTGGTCAGGGATATCGTTTCGTCGGCAGGGTAGAGAGTTTGTCATGAAACATTGGAGATGGCTGATTGCATTAGTCCCAGCTGGTCTGGGAGGCTTGCTCGCCATATATTTGTCATTCATCTCCGCCCATAACCCTATCGTTTATCTGAGGATTGACTTGGGCAGTCTAGCACTGATCCTCGGTTTGGGATTATCTGTCCTCATCGGAGCCGTTCTTGCCTTTCAAATGTCATTGGAGCGGCATCGGCGGCAAATCATTACCGAGGCAGCCGATGAACGCCGCCGATTCCTGCGTCGACTGGATCACGAACTGAAGAATCCTCTCACTGCCATCCGCGCCGGGCTGGCTAACCTGGCCGAGTCTCCTTCGGAGCAAGCCCGCCGAGAAGCATTGCTCAGCGTGGAGGCCCAAGCCCTGCGGTTGAGCCGTCTGGCAGCCGACCTGCGCAAGCTGGCCGAACTGGAGATTCGCCTCGTGGAACATTCCCCGGTGGATATCACAGCTTTATTGCAGGAGGTATTCGCGTTGGCCCAGGAGCAACCCGAAGCAGGCGAACGGCACTTGAACTTGAGTATCCCTCAGGCCCCCTGGCCTTTACCACAGGTAACTGGTGACCCGGATTTGATCTTCCTGGCAGTTCACAATCTGATGGAAAATGCCCTGAAGTTCACCCGCCCAGGCGATACCATTGAACTGCATGCCTCCGAGGATGGAACCAGCCTCCTCATCGAGGTCGCTGATACTGGACCGGGTATCCCAAGCGAAGAACAACCTCATGTATGGGAAGAGCTTTTTCGCGGTGAGGCTGGGCGTGGCATACCGGGCAGCGGATTGGGGCTGGCGCTGGTAAGAGCCATTGCAGAAAGGCACGATGGGCAAATCAGTCTCCGCAGCCGCCCCGGGCAGGGAACAATCTTCAGCCTGCGTTTACCGCTTGCATAAGCTATTGCAAGCATAGGTATACAGGAAATGTACCGGTCATTCGGCCAACCAACCGGCTGGAATGAGCAGTGATTGTTACTAACCTGAAACACCTGATTTCCAAATTGTAACCTTCCTGCAACACCCTTGTAACATGTAGCGCCTAAAATGTGAGGCATACTCAATTCTCACTGGAGGACCTATGAAGATTTATATATTTCTCACATTTATGGTGGTTTTATCTCTGACCGCATGTGGTACGTTTCAGTTCGGGATCGAGTACACGCCCGCTGGCACGACAACTGTTTTGCCATCTCCAACGAATGAAATCACCCCCACAGTCACTCCCTTCCAACCCTCCCCAACGCTGACGCCTCTTCCACCGACTGAGACCCCGGTTGCTTCGGATATCACACCTGGACCACAAATGGTGCAAATGTTCCTGATCGCAGTGGGTGATAATGGCCAATCTGGTCAGCTGGTTGGTTGCGGCGACAGTCTGGTTCCGGTGCAAATTGAGATTCCACCCTCGCAAGGCGTGTTAAGGGCAAGTTTGGAGGCACTGCTTTCCCTCAAGACACAATATTACGGACAATCAGGCTTATATAATGCTTTATATCAATCGAACCTTCAAGTTGAAAGTGTCACAGTTGGGTCAGGCAAGGCGGTCATCAAGCTAACAGGAACTTTGACACTGGGTGGCGAATGTGATAACCCGCGTGTTACTGCCCAGCTTGAAGCCACGGCCAAACAATTCCCTACTGTGACTGACGTCTCAATCTATATCAATGGCAAGCCGTTATCCGATGTTATTTCGCTTAAAGGCTAGGGAACACCCGTGACGCAGGAAGTCATTCTCCTACTCGACCTGCCTGCATTATTTCCGCCTTACAATCGCATCGGCCATGTGTGCCACTCGTAGCATGGTTTCCACGTCATGCACCCGAACGATATCAGCCCCCCGTGCTATTCCAATGGCAACAGCGGCTGCCGTTCCTTCCAGACGTTGATCGACCGGGAGGTTGAGAGTGTAACCAATAAAGGCCTTACGCGAAGGTCCGAACAGAACCGGGAAACCCAAGGCCCGGATCTCATCAAGGTGGTTAATGAGTTCGAGGTTTTGCTCGACCGTTTTGCCAAATCCAATCCCGGGATCCAGAATGATGTGCTCGTCTGGAATCCCGGCGGAGTGGGCAATGGCTACCGATTCAAGTAATTCTCTTTTGACGTCTTCCAGTAAATCCTGATATTCCGCACCCCGATAGGCCTTGCCAAGTCGTTCCCGCACCTCAACATTGGCAGGTTTAGACCGGTTGTGCATCAGCACAACCGTAGCTTGGTGTCGGGTAACGACCCCAGCCAAGTTGGCATCGGCACGCAAACCCCAAACATCGTTAACAATATGAGCCCCTGCCTTAAGGGCTTCTTCGGCCACGGCGGCCTTATACGTGTCAATCGAAATCAGCGCTTCCGGGAACTCCGCCACAATTGTACGGATGGTTGGAAGCACCCGGCGGATTTCCTCTTCAGCCTCCACCGGTTGGGAGCCGGGACGCGTCGATTCTCCGCCGATATCCAGGATCTCTGCACCTGCAGCGAGGAAGCGGCGGGCCTGCCCAAGAGCACCCCCCTCTGTGTCTCCCCCCATTTCTGTAGGAAATGGGGGGAGATGTGAGAGGGAGGCAGAGGACAACAACCCATCCCCTGAAAAACTATCCGGAGTGAGATTTAAGATTCCCATGACGTAGGTATGCTCCCCCCACATCAGGGTATGGTTGCCGATAATCAAGGGATGTAATGGTCCCACAGGAAATTATTACACCATCTGATCCAGTGGGCGGCTGAGCCAGGCTTCCGCCGCCTCGATGTTTGAGAAAATCTTGATTGCAGCAGAAGTTTCCGGCAAGGATTGGTAATACAACTCCCGCACGGCGTTGGCGACTTTGTCGCTATTGACGACCACCGCCACACGGATGTTGCGCGCGGCCGGGTCGCTGTTGACTTCAATGGCCGTGTGAATAGCCTTTTCTGGGACCTCGACCACCTGTCGCAGGTCATACAGGTTGCGAGTCAGCCGGTCGGATCCGAGTAAATGCTCCAGAGCAAAGTCGTGCCAATGTTGAATGGTGGCATCCGAGAGGTCTGTGACAGTGACCGTCATGCCACCGTCCGGGCGGCGGACGACGGTGTAGCCGATGCCGGGCTCTGGTTTCCAATAAAGGGGCTTGGGTTCGGTCATGTGAGGCCTCCTGTCTGGATGATTATACTTCGTCCAGTGTCGGATTATGATGCCTGCCAACCATCCGCAGCACATACAGCGCGTCGGCGGTGACGAATGGATTCATGGTTTTCCGGCTCGTCCCACCCCAACTTACCGGGGAGTATCCACTCAACTGCGGGCGCGTCGGACGGGCATACGACTCCTCCGCAGGGAATCCCCCATCCGGCAGGCGCTTCGACTCGAGCAGCTCCAGAGCTGCCTGGCAGCGCGGATCACCTAAAAACCCGGCTTCGGCCATCACCTTCAAACCGAAGAGGATATCGTAATGCCAATATAGCAGGTTGACAGCCACTTTCCAGGCCAAGGCGGGTTCCATACGAAGTTGTTCGATCGTCCTATCCATACCGTTCCACTCCTGTGGCGTCCACCTCCGCCAACAACTGGCGTACAGTTTTTCCAAAGACCGGATGAACCAATTCTGGTGCCAGGTCCGCCAACGGGACCAGTACGAAGGCGCGTTCGTGCAAGTTGGGATGGGGGACGGTTAATTGGGGGGTGTTGAGGAGGATATCA